>JASHQW010000262.1 GCA_030038875.1 Gammaproteobacteria bacterium
GCGCGGCCGAGACGCTCGGCATCTCCCGCGCCGAGATGCTCGAGCAGCTGCTGTCGGGGGCGGCCAAGTACTCGAGCATCTTCAATTACCCGACGCTCACCTGGGCGGATGTGGGCGCGATCGGCTGGCTGGTGGACGGCGCGGCGATCATGAACCAGATCCCGATCTGCCGCTGCTCCTATGGGCCGTACGCGCGCGCCATGGTGCGCATCTGCAAGGAGGAAAGCTTCCATCAGCGCCAGGGCTTCGAGATCATGCTGACACTCGCGCGCGGCAGCGAGGCCCAGCGCGCCATGGCGCAGGATGCGCTCAACCGCTGGTGGTGGCCGTCGATCATGATGTTCGGCCCGTCGGACGCGGATTCGAAGCACACCGCGCAATCGATGCGCTGGAAGATCAAGCGCTTCAGCAACGACGAGCTGCGGCAGAGATTCATCGATATCACCGTGCCGCAGGCGCAGTTCCTCGGGCTCGCGATCCCGGATCCGGCGCTGCGCTGGGACGAGGCGACGCAGCATTTTTCCATCGGGCCGATCGACTGGAGCGAGTTCCAGGCCGTGCTGAAGGGCAACGGACCGTGCAACCGCGAGCGGCTCGAGGCGCGCCGCAACGCTCACCAGGCGGGCGAGTGGGTGCGGGCGGCAGCCGCGGCGCACGCCGCGAAGCAGGCGGCACGCGAGCGCGCGGCGCAGGAGGTGAGGGAGGCATGAGCAACCCGGCCCCGGATCCTTTGGCGGCCGACTGGCCGCTGTTCGAGGTATTCATCCGTTCGCGCTCCGGGCTCGAGCACAAGCACGTCGGCAGCCTGCACGCGGCGGACGCGCGCATGGCCATCGAGCACGCGCGCGACGTCTATACGCGCCGCCAGGAGGGCGTGAGCCTCTGGGTGGTGCGCTCGGCCGACATCGTCGCCTCGGACCCGGGCGAGGCGGAGGCGCTGTTCGAGCCGGCGCGCGACAAGGTGTACCGGCACCCGACCTTCTACGAGATTCCCGACGAGGTGAAGAATCTGTGAGCGCGCCGGCCGCAGCGCCCGAGCGGCGCGACCGGGCCACCGCCGAGGCGCTGTTCCGCTACGTGCTGCGCCTCGCCGATACGAGTCTCGTGCTCGGCCAGCGCCTCGGGGAGTGGATCGGCCACGCGCCGGCGCTGGAGCAGGATCTGGGGCTTGCGAACCTCGCGCTGGACCTCATCGGCCAGGCGCGGCTGCTTCTCACCTATGCCGGAGAGGTCGAGGGCAGGGGACGCGACGAGGACGCGCTCGCCTACCTGCGCGATGCCCCGGAGTTCCTGAATCTCACGCTCGCCGAGCAGCCGAACGGCGACTTCGCCCACACCATCGTACGGCAGTGGCTGATCGATGCCTGGCAGCTCGAGATCTACGAGGGGCTCGGCGGATCAGCGGATACGCGCCTCGCGGCGATCGCCGCCAAGGCACTCAAGGAGACGCGCTATCACTACCGCTTCAGCAGCGGCTGGCTGGTGCGCCTCGGCGACGGCACCGCCGAGAGCCAGGCGCGCGCGCAGCGGGCGCTCGACTCCCTGTGGCGCTTCACCGAGGAGCTGTTCACTCCCGACGAGATCGACGAGCGCATGACCGCCGCGGGCATCGCGCCGCTCGCCGCGGCAGCCGCCGGCCGCTGGCGGCGGCGCGTGGACGAGGACCTGCGCCAGGCGACGCTGGTGCGACCCGCCGCGCAACCCTTCCCCTGGCACGGCAAGCGCGGCGTGCACACCGAGCACCTCGGCCACATGCTCGCAGAGATGCAGCATCTGCCGCGCACCTATCCCGGTGTCGGCTGGTGAAAGCGACGGAATCCAGCGTGGTGGCGGACACAGCTGGCGGGCAGACGGCCGCCGAGCGCGCGGTGTGGCGGCTGCTCGCCCGCGTGCCCGATCCCGAGATCCCGGTGCTGAGCATCGTCGATTTAGGGATCGTGCGCTACGTGCGCCGCGCCGGCGACGGGGCGCTGCACGTCGGCATCACGCCGACCTACAGCGGCTGTCCGGCGACCGCCGCGATCCGCAGCGCGACCCGCGCGGCGCTCGATGAGGCGGGCTTCGGCGCGGCGCTCCTCGAGGAAGTTCTCTCGCCCCCCTGGACCAGCGACTGGATCACGCCGCAGGGGCGCGCCAAGCTCGAGGCCTTCGGCATCGCCCCCCCGGCGCCGGCGGCGGCGCCGCGCGATACAGCCGAGCCGCTGCGCTGCCCGAGGTGCGGGAGCCTCTCGGTCGCGCGCATCAGCGAATTCGGCTCGACGCCCTGCAAGGCGCATTACGTCTGCAGCGCCTGCCGCGAGCCTTTCGACCACTTCAAGTGCATCTGACATGCTGCGATTCCATTCACTTACCGTCGGCGCCGTCAGCCCGGATGCGGACGACGCCGTAGCGATCGCCCTCGAGGTGCCGGCGGAGCTGCGCGGCGAGTATCTCGGTGCCGCCGGACAGCACGTCGTCGTGCGTGCGCAGATCGATGGCGAGGAGGTACGCCGCACCTATTCGCTGGTGAACGCGCCCGGGGAGTGGCCGCTCAGGATCGTGCCGCGGGTCCATGCGGCGGGAAGGATGTCGCGCTACCTCGCCGAGGAGCTGCGCGCCGGAGACACGCTCGATGTGCTGCCTCCGAATGGCAGCTTCACCCCGCGCTCGGGCGCGGCCCACGGCGGCAGCTACGTGGCCTTCGCCGCCGGCTGCGGCATCACGCCGGTGCTCTCCGTCGCCCGCACGCTGCTCGCGCTGCCCGACAAGCGTGTCATGCTCTTCTACGGCAACAGCGGCAGTGCGCGCGCGATGTGCCTCGAGGAGCTGCTGGCCCTCAAGGACCGCTACCTCGAGCGGCTGTCGCTGCACTTCGTGATGAGCCGCGAGCCGCAGGAGGTCGAGCTGTACAACGGCCGGATCGACCCGGCGCGCGTGCGGCAGTTTGCCGCCGGGTTGTTCCGCGCGGACGAGGTCGCGGAGTTTTTCGTGTGCGGACCCGGGGACATGATTGAGCAGGTGAGCGCGACGCTGCGCGAGCTTGGCGTGGACGGTGGACGCGTACACATCGAGC
>JASHQW010000263.1 GCA_030038875.1 Gammaproteobacteria bacterium
AAGGCGATCAGCCGCTCGCCCGCCCCGCAGGCGAGCAGCACGCGCCGCACGCGCACGATCCGCAGCCGCTCGCGCAGGCCGCCGAAGCGCGCGCTCTCCTCCGGACCGAGTGTCTCGAGCGCACCGAACACGCCGTGGCCGTAGGCGCCGAGCACGGTCGTGCGCGTGAGGCAGCGCACCGTCGCGAGCGCGGCGAGTCGCCGCTGCATCTCCTCGCGCCAGTCGCTCCAGCGCCGATCGAGGAGCGTGCCGCCTCCCACCCCCACGTCCTCCTCGGCGAGCAGCACCCGCAGGCCCGCCTCGCCGAGCAGCGCGGCCGCGGCGAGACCGGCGCTGCCTGCGCCCACCACCAGCACATCCGCATGGTCGTGCACTATCTCCGCGGGCGCCGCGTGCTCGCCGACGATCGCCGCGAGCCTTCCTAAGCCGGCAGCCCGGCGGATGAGCGGCTCGTACACGCGCTCCCACGCCCAGCCGGGAGCCATGAAGGTCTTGTAGTAAAAGCCCGCCGGGAGAAAGCGCCCGAGGAGATCGTTGACGGCCAGCAGGTCGAGCTCGAGCGATGGCCAGCGATTCTGGCTCACGGCGACGAGACCCTCGCGTAGCTCGAGCGTGGTCGCGAGCTGGTTGGGCTCGCGCCCCGCCGTGCCGATGACGTCGACGAGCGCGCAGGGCTCCTCGGCCCCTGCGGTCACGATGCCGCGCGGCCGGTGATACTTGAAGCTGCGGCCGACGAGGCGCCGTCCATTGGCGAGGAGCGCCGAGGCGAGTGTGTCGCCGGCGAGTCCGCGCATCTCGACGCCGTCGAACCGAAAGGCGAGCGGCCGCGCGGCATCCGTCAGCAGCCCCGATGCGATTCGTGCCGGGCCCGGCATCACGATGCCTGCGCTTTCTCTGGCGGCGGTGGCTGCTCCCCGGGAGCTCCTACCCAGCGGATCTCGTGGCTCAAGGTGTGGCGCTCGACCTTGAGGAGCCTGCGGCAGCCGCCGACGTGCAGCCACCACTCGAGATGCCAGCCGAGCGGGTTGGCGCGCACGTAGACGTAAGCGGCGAATGCCGCGGCTTCCTCCGCCGCACCCGGCCGCGACCGGGTCGCATCGCCGCGGTAGCGGAACTCGACCTCATCGCGCACGCCGCAAAAGGGGCAGGGGATTCTCAGCATGGCGCCTGCGCGTCAATGCAGCCAGGGGAACGGGCCGACGCCGCGCTCATCGACCGTGCGTCCGGCGGCGAAGCGCCCGAGATCGAGGTGCGCCGCGACCGGGTGCGGCGTGCCGTGCGCGATCAGATGCGCCGTGGTGAAGCCTCCGGCCGGTATCGCCTTGAAGCCCCCGTAGCACCAGCCGCCGTTGAGAACGAGGCCCTCGAGCGGCGTCGCGGAGATGATCGGCGAGCCGTCCATCGTCATGTCCATGACGCCGCCCCACTGCCGCAGCACCTTCACCCGCGCGAGCGCCGGCAGCAACGTCACCGCCGCCGCGGTCACTTCCTCGACCATCGGCAGCGTCCCGCGCTGGCCGTAAGTGTTATAGCCGTCGATCGCCCCGCCGAACACCAGGCCGCCCTTGTCGGACTGGTTGATATAAAAGTGTCCGGCGCCGTAGGTGAGCACCACGTCGAGCACGGGCTTGAGGCCCTCGGTCACGAAGGCCTGCAGCACGTGAGTCTCGATCGGCAGCTCGATGCCCGCCAGGCGAGCGAGCTCGGAGGAATACCCGGCCACCGCGAGGCACACCACGTCGGCGGCGATGAAGCCGCGGGTGGTCTCGACACCCGTCACCCTCTGGCCGTCGCGCCGGAGGCCGGTCACGGCGCAGTGCTCGACGACGTCGACTCCCGCCTCGGAAGCACCGCGCGCATAGCCCCAGGCGACGGCGTCGTGGCGCACCGTGCCGCCGCGCGGCTGCAGGAATCCGCCGAGCACGGGGTAGCGGCCGTTGTCGAGGTCGACGAGCGGCACGACCTCCTTGACCTGCGCGCGCGAGAGCGCCTCGGCGTCCACGCCCTCGAGTCGCATCAGGTTCGCGCGGCGGGTGAAGAGGTCGCGCTGCGCCTCGGTATGAAACAGGTTGAGCGTGCCGCGCTGGCTCACCATGGCGTTGAAATTGAGCGTGTGCTCGAGATGCTCCCACAGCTTCAGCGAGAACTCGTAGAAGCGCACGTTGGCAGGCTGGAAGTAGTTGGAGCGGATGATGGTGGTGTTGCGGGCGACGTTGCCGAGCCCGAGCGGGCCGCGCTCGAGCACCGCGACGTCGGTGATGCCGTGCTCGGTCGCGAGATAGAAAGCGGTCGCGAGCCCGTGGCCGCCGCCGCCGACGATCACGACGCGGTAGCGCGCGCGCGGCGGCGCCTTGGCCCAGACGCGCGACCAGCCGCGTTGTCCCGCGAGGCCCTCGCGCAGCAGCCGCCACAGCGAGTAGCGGCCGCTCGAGGTCCGGTCGGGACGGATGGCGGGTGCGGAGGATCGCGACGGCGGCGGCATGGGTGGCGGCATCATAAGGGCTGCGGCCCTTGACGCGCACGACGGCAACCGACAACGTGTGTGGGTGGGGCAGATCCTCAAGTCGCTGTGCGTGGCCGCGGTCTTCTCGCTCAGCGTCCCGGCCCCCGCGCTCGCCGCCGTGGTGGTTTCCTCCAAGCTCTCGAGCGAGTCGGCGATGATCGGCGAGATGATCCGGCTGCTCCTCAACGCGCACGGGGTGCCGACGGTCGACCGCATGACGCTGGGTGCGACCCCAGTGGTACGCAAGGCGCTGCTCTCCGGGGAGGTCGACCTCTACGTCGAGTACACGGGCAACGCCGGATTCTTCTTCAACGACCCGGGGAATCCCGCCTGGAAGGACCTGCACAAAGGCTACGAGCTCGGTGCGCGGCTCGATTACGCCGCCAATCACATCGTGTGGCTCACTCCCGCCGATGCCAGCAACGCCTGGGCGCTCGCCGTGCGGCGCGACGTCGCCGCGGCCAATCACCTGAAGACCATGAGCGACTTCGCGCGCTGGGTCGCAGGCGGAGGCAAGGTGATGCTGGCCTGTTCCGCGGAGTTCGCCAATGCCGGGACGCTGCGCTCGCTCGAGAGGACCTACGGCTTCACGCTCACGTCTGCGGAGATGATCGTGCTCGCCGGCGGGGAGACCTCCGCCACCATCACGGCCGCCGCGGCGCGCACCAACGGCGTGAACACCGCCATGGTCTACGGCACCGACGGGGGCATCGTCGCAGCCAACCTGCAAATTCTGGAGGACGACCGGCACGACCAGCCGGTGTACGCGCCCGTGCCGACGATGCGCGAGGCGGTCTTGAGGGACTACCCGCAGGTCGCCACGATCGTCAAGCCGCTCATGGAGAGCTTCACCCGCGAGACGCTCCAGCAGCTCAATGCCCGCGTGCAGGTAGACGGCGAATCGGCGCAATCGGTCGCGGAGGACTACCTGCGCACGCGGGGTTTTCTCAAGTGAGCGGCGCGCAGCTGCGCGCCGTGCGGGTGAGCGGTGCCAGCCTCACTCGCGTCGATCCCCTCGGCGCGGTGCTGGTCGCGGCGGGCGCGGCCGCGCTCCTCTTCCTGCCCTTCGTGGTGTTCAAGTCGAACCGCATCGTCCCCGGTGACCCCCGCAGCCTCATACAGGTGCTGCCGGCCTGGGGCGCATTCGGCTGCGCGGCGCTGCTGGCGATGAGCGCGCTCGCAGCGCTCTGGGTCACGGATGCGCGCGTGCGGCTGATGCTGGCGCTCGCGGGCATCGCCGCCGTCGCGCTCGCCGCGGCCGCCGCCGGCGATGCGCTTACGCCGCCGGGAGACAGGATCGTGCGGATCGCGCCGGGCGGGGCCTTCTGGGTGCTGATGGTGTGCCTCGGGCTTTTTGCCACCGATGCGACGACGCGCCTCAAGCCCGGACCCGCGGTGCGCGTGCTGTTTCTCGCCGCCTCGCTCGCGCTGGCGGGCGTCGCGCTCGCCCACGGCACCTTCGATCATCTCTCGGTGATGCGCGAGTACGCGGTCAACGCCGAGCGTTTCGCGCGCGAGGCCCGCCAGCATCTCAAGCTCGCCTTCGGCTCGCTCGCCGCGGCGGCGCTCATCGGACTGCCGCTCGGCGTACTGTGTCACCGCGCGCCGCGACTGCGCCCCGCGGTGCTCACGACGCTCAACGTCATCCAGACGATTCCGGCGATTGCGCTCTTCGGGATACTGATGGCGCCGCTCGGCGCCCTGGCCGCGGCGGTGCCGCTCGCCGACCGGCTCGGCATCCGCGGCATTGGGGCCGCGCCGGCCGTGGTGGCGCTGTTCCTCTATTCGCTGCTGCCGATCGTCGCCAACACGGTCGCGGGCCTGAAGCGCGTGTCGCGCGCCGCGGTGGAGGCGGCGCATGGCATGGGGATGACCAGCTGGCAGGTGCTCACGAAGGTCGAGCTCGTTCTGGCGCTGCCGGTGATCCTCACCGGCGTGCGGGTCGTGCTGGTGCAGAACATCGGCATGGTGACGGTAGCCGCGCTGATCGGGGGAGGGGGTCTCGGCGCCTTCGTCTTCCAGGGCATCGGGCAGACCGCGATCGACCTGGTGTTGCTCGGGGCGATCCCGATCGTCACGCTGGCTTTTTCCGCCGCGCTCACACTGGACGCGCTGGTCGAAGTGCTTGATCGCGTGAAGGCGTGAGCGGAGTGAGGCGCCCATGATCGCGGTCGAGAACCTGAGCAAGCGCTACGGAGAGACGACCGTGGTCGACGGCGTCTCGCTCACCGTCGAGCGCCACTCGATCACCGCGATCGTGGGAACCTCGGGCTCGGGCAAATCGACGCTGCTGCGGATGATCAACCGCCTGGTCGAGCCGACGAGCGGCCGCGTGCTGATCGACGGCCGCGATACGCGCGCGGAGCCGGCGTACCTGCTGCGCCGGCGCATCGGCTACGTGATCCAGGGCCACGGGCTCTTTCCCCATCGCACGGTCGCCGAGAACATCGCGACCGTGCCGCGCCTCCTCGGCTGGAACGAGCGCCGCATCGGGGCTCGTGTCCGCGAGCTCCTCGAGGTGTTCGCGCTCGACCCCGCCACCTATGCCGGCGCACTGCCCCACCAGCTCTCGGGCGGCCAGCAGCAACGGGTCGGCGTGGCGCGGGCGCTGGCCGCCGAGCCGCTCGTGCTTCTCATGGACGAGCCCTTCGGTGCGCTCGACCCCATCATCCGCGCCAAGGCGCAGGACGATCTCCTCGACATCCAGCGGCGCTTCGGCACCACGGTCGTGCTCGTGACCCACGATATGGACGAGGCCTTCAGGCTCGGAAGCAAGGTGGCGGTCATGAGCGGCGGGCGGCTCCTCCAGTGCGACCGGCCGGCGGTGCTGCTGACGCGCCCTGCGGATCCGTTCGTCTCGCGGCTGACGGGCCTCGCCGACCGCGCCATGCGCCTCCTCTCGCTGGTCACGGCGGGGGAGGCGGCCTTGCCCGGCGCCTCGGACGGGCCGGCCGTGGCGCCGACGACCTCGCTCCGCGAGGTGCTCTCCGAGCTCGTGTGGAGCGGGGCCGACTCCGCACGGGTGATCGATGTCGATGGTACGGTGCGCGGGCGGCTCACCGTCGCGGCGATCCTGGCGCGCGGGCGCCCCTGAGCATGCCGCGCGCGGCAACTGTCGTGCGGCTCGCGGCGCTCGCGCTGCTGGTCGCGTTCCTCACGAAGCCGCAGAGCTTCGCGCCGCTCTTTGCGCCGCTCACCCAGTACGGTGCGCCGCCCATCTACGATCAGGGGAACCTCCTCCAGCTTGCGCTCGCGCAGCTCGGCACGGTGTGTCTGGCGGCGGCCGCGAGCAGCCTCGTCGCGGTCGGTCTCGGTATTCTCGTGACGCGCCCGAGCGGCGCGCAGTTCCTGCCCCTATCGCGCACGCTCGTCAACATCGGCCAGACCTTTCCGCCCGTCGCGGTGCTCGCGGTCGCGGTGCCGCTAGTCGGCTTCGGGGAAAAGCCGACTCTCATCGCGCTGTTCGCGTACGGACTGCTGCCGATCTTCGAGAACACGCTCGTGGGCCTCCGGACCTGTCCGCCCGCAGTGCTCGAGGCGGCGAGCGGTATGGGCATGAGTGCGCGGCAGCGGCTCCTCTCGGTCGAGCTGCCGCTCGCCACGCCGCTCATCCTCGAGGGCATCCGGCTGTCGCTGGTAATCAACGTCGGTACGGCGACCATCGGCTCAACCGTCGCGGCCAAGGGACTCGGCGAGGTGATCATCGCGGGGCTCCTCTCGAGCAACACCGCCTTCATCCTGCAGGGGGGGCTGCTCACCGGGCTCATGGCGATCCTGCTCTACGATGGGCTCGCCGCTCTCGAACGGCGGCTGCTGCGGCCCGTGACGCTGGACTGAGACGCAGAGCGGAGCGGCCGCACGGGGCGCACCCGTACTCTCCGCGGCTGCGCGGGATGCTTTGAGGGTAGAATCGGCCCAAGGAGGTTATCCCTTAACGCTATGGCGGCGAGTGGAGTGTCTGCGACTTCCGTGAATGACCTGATCACATCTGCCGGTTCCGGCGCGCCGGACTTGAGCGCAACCCAGCCCCGGGTGGCTGCGGTGGAAATTCCCACGCTGTTGATCGCCCTCCTGGCCTACGGGGGGTGGGGCGCCATCACGCTCATGTATGGCCGCTGGCCTCTGTGGGTCGTGGCGCCGCTGGGCGCGGTCCTCGTAACGCTCCATGGCTCGCTGCAGCACGAGATCGTGCACGGCCACCCGACGCGCTTTGGTTGGATCAACCGGCTGCTCGCCATCGTGCCGCTGTCAATCTGGTTGCCTTACGACTCCTACCGCGCGAGCCACCTCGCTCACCACATCGACGAGCGCCTCACGGACCCGCTCGATGATCCGGAGTCCTGGTACTGGACGGCCGAGGACTGGACGCGGCTCTCGCCGGTGACGCGCGGCGTCGTCCATATCTCCCGCACGCTCGCGGGCCGGGTCACCGTGGGCGCGTTCCTCGCGATCGGCCGGTTTCTGCACAGCGAATGGCGCGCGCTGCTCGCCAACAGGGAGGGGGCGCGGGCGCTGTGGCTCGAGCACCTGCTGTGGTGCGTCCCGGTGATCGTCTGGGTGAAGGTCGTGTGCGGAATGCCGCTGTGGCTCTACATGCTGGCGGTCGCGATCCCCGGCACCAGCATCACGCTGATCCGCTCCTTCGCCGAGCATCGGGCCAGGCCGCAGGTCCGTTGGCGCATCGCCATCGTGGAAGGATCATGGATCCTCGGTCCGATATTTCTCTTCAACAACCTCCACGCGCTGCACCACGAGGCGCCGTGGGTCCCGTGGTACCAGTATCCGGCGCGCTACCGGCGCACCCGCGAACGGCTGATTGCCGAGAACGGCGGGCTCGTCTACCGCACTTATTTCGACGTGGCGTGGCGCTTTCTGCTGCGGCCCCACGACTCGCCGCTCCATCCGACCAATCGCGCACCCATCAAGCGCGCCTGAGACCTCAGGCCGGCAGTGCGTAGCCCGCGGCTTTCGCCTGCCTGTCCCAGTCGAGGAGCGGGGTGAAGGACGCGGGCGCCGCTTCCGCAAAACCCTCGAGCAGCAGGGGCTCCGCGAGCGGGGCGAACCACGGACGCGCGGCAGCGCCCGTAAATGCCGTACGCAGCCGCCGTACCAGGTCGGAAGGAGCGCCGGCGGCCGCCACGAACGCCGGCATGGGCGCGGTTTCGGTGGAGGCCAGCACGCGAATTCCGCGCGTGAGCTCAGGCGCGTGGCGCGCGATCAGCAGGTGCCAGTAAGCATCCAGCGGCCCGACGTCGATGCGGCCCTCGCGCACGGCGTCGAGGACATTGCGCGCCGTGACGAGGTTGGCGCGCATCTCGCCGTAGAGCGCCGGCCGCGCGGGGGTGCGGTAGGCGAGCAGGTGGTGGCGAAAGGCGTTGAATCCGGAGTGCGAATGCGCGACGGTCCAGCCGGCGCGGCCGCCGAAGGTGTCCTCGAGTGTGTGGTAAGGCGCGTCCTCGCGCACGATGAGGTCCGTACGATAGAGCGCGCGCCCATGCGCCCACGGCGCACGCGGGATGGGCGCGGCGAGTGGAATGACCCGCGCGAGCTCGAGGGCGATGGGAAAGCCGCACATGAACACGGCCCCGAGATCCTCCCGCTTCCATAGCTCCTCGAGAGGCTGCGGGGCCGGATACGGCACATAGGTGAGTGCCACGGTGGCATCCGCGGCGACGTGCTCGAGGAGCGCGCGCCAGGCCGCCTCGACCTCCGCCGTCACGGCGTACATGCGTGCGTTTGTGATCCAGCTCAAGCGCTGGTCAGCTCGCGCGTGCGGCGCTCGACGTACGCGGCTACGCGCTCGCGGATCGCCGGGTCGAGCGGCGGCGGCACATAGGCGGCGAGCAGCTTCTTCCAGATGCCGGTCGCTCGCTCGGTGGCGGTCTGGCTGCCGGCGTCGCGCCAGTTCTCGAAGTTCGACCAGTCCGAGAGCAGGGGGCGGTAGAACGCCGATTCATAGCGGGCGAGCGTATGCGCAGCGCCGAAGAAGTGCCCGCCCGCCGCCACCTCCTTGATGGCTTCGACCGCGAGATCGTCGTCGCTGAAGCTCACGGGCTTCAGGATCTCCGCCCAGTTCCGCAGCAGCTCCGCATCGACGACGATCTTCTCGAGCGAGGCGGACAGCCCCCCTTCGAGCCAGCCGGCCGCATGGTTGATCAGGTGGCTGTGGCTCAAAACCGCCGCCTGCAGCGAGAAGGCCGTCTCGTAGGTCGATTGCGCATCGACGGTCGGCGCGGCATTGACCGCGCTGGTGCGCACCGGAATCCTCAGGCGCCGGCCGACCTGGGCCGCGGCGAGCACGGCGTGCACGTACTCGGGGGTGCCGAAAGCCGGGGAGCCGGTGCGCATGTCGACATTGGAGGTGAAGCCGCCGAGAACGCAGGGTGCCCCCGGACGCACGAGCTGGCACAGCGTCACCACGCCGAGCGCCTCCGCCGTCTGCTGCACGAGCGCGCCGGCGAGCGTGACCGGCGCCATGGCGCCCATCAGCGTAAACGGAGTGATGACCACGCACTGTCCATGGCGCGCCATGGTCATGATGTTATCGAGGATCTCCTCGTCCACGCGGCGGGGCGAGTTGACGTTCGTCACCGTCATCAGCGTCGGGCGGGCGGCGAGCTCCTCGACCGAGCAGCCGTGCTCGATGGCCGACAGGGCGATGGCATCCTCGGCCTGCAGGCCGCCGATCCCGCGCGCCGCCCACACCGTATCGGCGCACTCGATGTGCGCCTGGTAGGTGGCGAGGTGCCGTGTCGCGACCGGCACGTCGACCGGCTCGACGACGATGCCTCCCTGCCAGTGCAGCACGCCGAGGGTGTGAGTGAGCTTCAGGATGTTGCGAAAGGCTTCGAGGTCCCCGTAGCGGCGGCCGCCCTCGCTGTCACGGATGTTGGGCGCCCCGGTGACCGGGCCGAAGTTGACCACGTTGTCGCCGACGTGCAGGTGCCGCTCGGGATTACGGGCATGCAGCACGAAGCGTTCGGGGGCCGTCTTGAGTTGTGCCTCGACCAGGTCGCGACCGAGACGCACCATCTGCGTCTCCTCATCGACCAGCGCGCCGGCTTCCTTATAGACCGCACGGGCGGCGGCACTGCGGATCTCGAGCCCGCCTTCCTCGAGCACCCGGAAGGCGGAATCGAGGATCCGCTCGACCTGCTCGGCGGAGAGGATCTCGAGCGGCGCCCAGGGATTCTTCAGGCGCGGGATCGGCGCAAGCGACGGGCCCGTCGAGCGCGGAGCGCGGGAGCGCTCGCGGCGGCGGGGCGGTGCGGAGGCTTCCGTCATCAGATTATTTTAAGAATCATTGACTCCCATGATAAACTTCATGTGAAGTCACGATCGAGACGCCCGCGCTAGTGACTCGGGGACGGCGCCGCATTGGGCTGCCCGCCCGGCGCAGGCGTGGCGGGCGTCGCGGCCGCGGGCTTCGCGGGCGCGGGGCCCGTCTCGGGATGCTCCCTGCGCTCCCACATCCGATCGCCCTCGCGCCGCTCCATCCACGGGCAGTTCATGCCGCCGTGCGGACCCCACATGCCTCCGGGCGGGCCCCCCATACCGGGGTGCGGGCCCCACATCGCGCCGTGCGCCCGCATGTGTCCGGCCGCGAACCCACCGCCGATGACGACGAGCGCCGCCAGCACGAACGCCCAGATGCCGAGGTAGCGTCCGAAGGTCCTGAGTCCACCCTCCGAGCGATGGGATAGGAAGAGGGCCACATAGCCGGCCACGGTAAGCCCCGTCGCCGGAATCAATGCCACGAGGAAGATCATGGAATCACCTCTCGCCGTTATGGATGCGGGATTCTAACCCGGCGGCCGCGGCGCCGCCGGCAGCGCGCAGCCTCGCGCAGCCCACCTCAGGCGGCCGGTGGCTCGTGCTCCCGATGATAGCGGTGGATGGCCCACAGATAGCTCTCCATGAGCGAGTCCTTGCCGAGCTCGACCAGTACGTCGTTGCGCCGCCGCGGGGTCGACATGCGGGCGAGCTGCGCCCTGGCGCGGGCGAAATGGCTCAGCTGATTGCGGTATTGCCACAGGAGCTCGCGCGTCGCCATTTTGTCCTGATGCAGCTCCCACACGCCGAGCAGCACCGCCAGAAAGCCCATGGAGAAGGTGAGGATGTTCTTCAGCGGGATGCCGAGCCCCACGTCGATGCGGTGCAGCTGGTCTCCGAATGCGAACAGCAGGGAGATCACGACCAGTATCGCGACGAACAGGAAGTGACGCATATGCTTCACGCGGCGGCTGGCTCTCTCGAGACGCGCGACCTTGCGGGTGAAGTAGCCGAACTGACCCTCGATCCACGCCCGCTCGACGCTCTGCGTCTCGAGGCCGCGGTCGGGCTCCACGTGGTCGTCGGCGGCCTCGATGCCCTTGAGCACGAAGCCGATCCAGCTGAAGCCGCGGAACTTCTCGATACCGGACAGCGCCAGCACTTCGCCCGCGTCCATGCGCTGGTCGGCGCCCGCCAGGCGCAGGTAGAAGCGCGCGCGCAGCGTCTCCGCGAGCGCCCGGTAGGTGAGGTGCTTGCCGAACCAGCGCTTGCCCTGCAGCACGTAGTAGACGCCGAGGCTGGTGAGCAGCGTCACGAGGTAGGCGATGAGCAGGGCGCGCGACTCGGTGAGCTTCTCGTAGATGAGATACGCGACGCCCATGGCGAAGGCCATGAACGCGAACAGGTCGAACAGCCGGTCGGAGCGGCGCTGGTAGTAGACCGCGAGCGCGTCCGCCTTGCCGTACTGGGCATCGATGTCCTCGAGCATGGCGCCGGGCGGCAGGGCGGCGCGTGCCGGAAGCGAGGCGATCAGGGACTCGGGCGTCGCGAGGCGGCCGGCAGCGCTCAGGCGCCGATACTCGAGGTTGTAGGCGTTGAGCTCGGCGAGCTGGCGCTTGAGCCGCTCGGGCATCGTGCGCAGCACCTGCAGCACGTTGTCGCCGGCGCCGGCGAGGTAGCACGGTGCGCGCACCGGCGCGTCGGCGCTGGCGCTGCTGCGCACTGCGGGGGCCCAGTAAACGAGCCGCGGCGCGCTCTCGGGCTCCTCTGCGGCCTCGATGAACTGGATGGTGTCCGACTCCTTGTTGTCGTCGTTGCGCACGCCGAGATAGCGCAGCACCGTGTCGGCGGTGCCGCCCGGGAGATGCGAGCCACGGCCGTCCCACAGCGCGAGCAGCAGGCTGCTGCGGCGGATGAGGGTGTCGGTGAGATGCGCGTACATGGTGTCGCGCTGCTCGCGTGAGTGCGGGGCCGGCCCCGCGCCTGCGGCATCCGCCGACAGCGCGACGCAGCGGACCTGCGGCCGGCGCAGCAGCTCCTTGAGATGCGCGAGCGTCGCGTCATCGAAGTCCGCCGCATAGTGCTCGAGCGGCATCGGCAGCACGGCCTCGACCGGCACGCCGAGGCCGAGCGCGGTCTCCGCGACCAGCAGGTCCGCCCCCTCGGCCATGCCGACGATGAGACGCAACTCCGTATCCGGCAGGTGTCCCTGCAGCTGCTGCACGAAGGCGGTCACCGCCGCGCGCAGCCCGTCGGTGCCGTCCGGGTCGAGATCGCGATGCCCCGAGACTCCGACCATGAACGGAGAGTTGCGATTTAACGTTGCGTTCTGCGCATCCACGACTTAATCCGCGCTTCTGGGCGCAAGGCGGCGATTGTGCGGGCACCGGGCTCGCCTCACAACGGGGCCGGGGATGGCAGTTGCGCCCGATGGTGGCAATCCACTACTTTGACCCGTTGAAGGGCGCACAACAGCCCGTTCACTTCGCCGGGGGTGCCTGTCGGATGAGTCTGCTGTTTCGAGTCAACCTCGCGCTGATCGTGGTGTTCGCGGTCGGCGCCGCCATCACGGGCTGGGTATGCCGCGCCGTGCTGCAAGCCAACGCCGAGCGCGAGATCCGCACGGAGGCCGGGCTGATGATGGACAGCGCGCTGGCAGTACGCGACTACACCGCCAAGGAGATCGCGCCGCTCCTGCACGCGCAGATGCAGAGCGAGTTCCTGCCGCAGAGCGTCCCGGCCTACGCTGCCACGGAGAACTTCCTGCGCGTGCACGAGTCGCGCCGCGACTTCTCCTACCACGAGGCGACGCTCAATCCTACCAACCCACGCGACCGCGCCACCGACTGGGAAGCGGACATCATCCAGCGCTTCCGCAGCGATCCGGGGGTTCACGAGATCGTCGGCGAGCGCGATACGCCGCTCGGACGCTCGCTGTTCCTCGCGCGGCCCATCAGCGCCAAGCCCGAGTGCCTCGGCTGCCACAGCACGGCGGCCGCCGCCCCGGTCACGGTTATCGCACGCTACGGCAGCGACAATGGTTTCGGCTGGCAGGCGGGAGACGTCATCGGCGCGCAGGTAGTGTCGGTGCCGATCGCGGCGGCGGAGGCGGCTGCGAGCGGCGCCTTCCGTGCGTTCGCCACTGCTCTCACGGGGCTGTTCCTCGCGCTGCTGCTGGTCGTGAATCTCGTGCTGTACGCCCTCGTGGTCCGGCCGGTGCGGCGCATGGCGCGCATCGCCGAGCAGCTGAGCGTCGGCGACACCAGTGCTCCGGAGTTTCCGGCACGCGGAGGGGCTGAGATCGCCGCGCTCGGACGCGCCTTCAACCGTATGCGCAAGAGCCTCGACAAGGCGCTGAAGCTTCTGGAGGGCTGAGTTGACTCCACGCGCGGTCTTCGTCAGCTACTCCCAGGCCGACCGCGAGGCGGCGTTCGGCATCGTGTCGCGCCTCGAGCATTCCCGAATCGACTGCTGGATCGCGCCGCGGGACGTGGCGCCGGCTGCAGACTGGGCCGCCGAGATCGTCGAGGCGATCGCGGCGGCGCGCGTGATGGTGCTGGTGTTCTCCTCGAGCACCAACGACTCGCCGCAGGTGCGCCGCGAGGTCGAGCGCGCCGTGCACCGGCGCGTGG
>JASHQW010000037.1 GCA_030038875.1 Gammaproteobacteria bacterium
CCGCCGTGATCGATGACGTACTCGAACTCGTGGCGGTAGTGCCTGAGGAAGCTCTGCACCGGCCAGGCGGCGGCGTCGCCGAAGGCGCAGATGGTGTGTCCTTCGATGCGGTTGGCGACGTCGAGCAGGAGTCCCAGCTCCTCGCGCCGCGCCGCGCCCGCGAGCATCCGCCTCAGCAGCCGGTTCATCCAGCCCGTGCCCTCGCGGCACGGCGTGCACTGGCCGCACGATTCCGCCATATAGAAGCGCGACACGCGCTCCAGCACCCGCACCATGCAGGTGGTCTCGTCCATGATGATGGCGGCGCCGGTGCCGAGCGCCGAGCCCGCCGCCTTCACCGAGTCGTAATCCATGTTGGTCTTCATCATGATCTCGCCCGGCACTACCGGCACGGACACGCCGCCGGGGATCACCGCCTTGAGCTTCGCTCCCGCGCGCATCCCGCCATTGAGCGCCAGCAGGTCCGCGAACGGCGTGCCGAGCGGCAGCTCGAGGTTGCGCGGTTTGGCGACGTGCCCGGAGAAGGAGAAGATGAGCGTGCCGCCCGAGTTGGCCGGCCCGAGGGACGCGAACCAGGCCGGCCCCTTGCGCAGGATGGTCGGCACGGAGGCGAAGCTCAGCGTGTTGTTGACGGTGGTGGGCGCGCCGTACAGCCCGTAGCTGGCGGGAAACGGCGGCTTGAAGCGCGGCTTGCCCGGCTTGCCCTCGAGCGACTCGAGGAGCCCGGTCTCCTCGCCGCAGATGTAGGCGCCGGCGCCGATGAAGCTATGCAGGTCGAAGTCGACACCCGAGCCCTGGATGTTCCTGCCGAGCAGGCCCGCTGCGTAGGCTTCCCCGAGCGCCGCCTCGAAGCGCGGCGCCGGCTCGCCGAGGAACTCGCCGCGGATGTAGTTATAGGCGACCGTCGAGTTGGTGGCATAGCCGGCGATCGCCAGCCCCTCGATGAGCGCATGCGGGTTGTAGCGCAGGATGTCGCGGTCGTGGCAGGTGCCCGGCTCGCTCTCATCGGAGTTGCACACCAGGTATTTCTGCACCGGCGAATTGCGCGGCATGAAGCTCCACTTGGTGCCGGTCGGAAAGCCGGCGCCACCGCGGCCGCGCAGTCCCGAGGCCTTGACCTGATCGATGATCGAGCCGCGGTCGGGTTTCTCCTTGAGGATGCGCTCCCACACCTCGTAGCCGCCGATCGAACGATAGGTGGGCAGCGTCCACGAGCGCTCGAGCTTCAAGGGCTCGAACGCCACCAGATTCATCCTGTCGGCGTATTTGCGCTCGAGGTCGTTCACTTCAGCTCATCCAGGACCCGCTCGAGCTTCTCGGGCGTCAGGTTCTCGTGGAACACGTGATCCACCATCATCATCGGCGCGCCGTTGCAGGCGGCGAGACACTCCTCCTCGCGCTTGAGGAAGATGCGCCCGTCGGGCGTGCTCTCGTTCGGCATGATGCCGAGCTTCTTCTCGGCGTGCGCGAGCAGCGCGTCGGCGCCGTTCAGCATGCAGGAGATATTGGTGCAGATGCTGACGTGATGGCGCCCGCAGGGGTGGATCTCGAACATCGAGTAGAAGCTCGCGACCTCGTACACCTGGATCGGCGGAAGCTTCAGGTACTCGGCGATCGCGTCCATGAGATCCGGCGTCAGATGGCCGCCGTTCTGCTCCTGCGCCGCGCGCAGCGCCGCGATGCACGCCGAGCGCTGCCGCCCGGGCGGGAACTTCGCCACCCAGTGGTCGATCTCGGCGCGCGTCTCCTCCGACAGCAGCACGAGCTTGCTGACGAGCGCGGTGCCGGCGACGCCGACGCTGCTGCGTCCGTTGCTCATCGGTCGATCTCTCCGAAGACGATGTCCTGCGTGCCGATCACCGCGACGACGTCCGCCAGCATGTGCCCCTTCACCATCTCCTCGAGCGCCGCCAGATGCGCGAAGCCGGGCGCACGGCACTTGAGGCGATAGGGCTTGTTGGCGCCGTCGGAGATGAGGTACACGCCGAACTCGCCCTTGGGCGCCTCGACCGCCGCGTAGGTCTCGCCCGCGGGAACCTCGTAGCCCTCGGTGAAGAATTTGAAGTGATGGATGAGGGACTCCATGTCCTCCTTCATGCGCTCGCGCCGCGGCGGACGCACCTTGCGGTCGTCGATCATGACGGGGCCCGGGTGGGCCCGCAGCCACTCGACGCACTGGCGGATGATGCGGTTCGACTGGCGCATCTCCTCGATGCGCACCAGGTAGCGGTCGTAGCAGTCGCCGTTGACGCCCACCGGCACGTCGAAATCCATGCGGTCATAAACCTCGTAGGGCTGCTTCTTGCGCAGGTCCCAGGCGATCCCGGAGCCGCGCAGCATCGGCCCGGAGAAGCCGAGCTGCATGGCGCGCTCCGGGGTCACCACGCCGATGTTGACGGTGCGCTGCTTCCAGATGCGGTTGTCGGTGAGCAGCGCCTCGTAGTCGTCGACGGCGGCGGGGAACTGCTCGGTGAAGGCCTGGATGAAATCGAGCATCGTGCCGCTGCGCGCCTCGTTGAGGCGCGCCACGTCCCTGGCCGAGTGCCAGCGCGTCACCTGGTACTTCGGCATGCTGTCCGGCAGGTCGCGGTAGACCCCGCCCGGGCGGTAGTAGGTGGCGTGCATGCGCGTGCCCGACACCGCCTCGTAGACGTCCATGAGCTCTTCGCGCTGCTTGAAGGCGAGCAGGAACACCGTCATGGCGCCGATATCGAGCCCGTGCGAGCCGAGCCACAGATGATGGTTCAGGATGCGCGTGATCTCGTCGAACAGGACGCGGATGTACTGGGCGCGCTCGGGCGGCTCGATGCCGAGCAGCCGCTCGATAGCGAGCACATAGGCATGCTCGCTGCACATCATCGACACGTAGTCGAGGCGGTCCATGTAGCCGATCGACTGGTTGAAGGGCTTGGATTCCGCGAGCTTCTCGGTGCCGCGGTGCAGGAGCCCGATGTGGGGATCGGCCTTCTGGATGACCTCGCCGTCCATCTCGAGCACCAGACGCAGCACGCCGTGCGCGGCCGGATGCTGCGGCCCGAAGTTCATCGTGTAGTTACGGATCTCGTTGAGCGGGGCGGCGGCCATCAGCGCGGCACCTGCGGGTCGCGGAGCGCGGGCTCGTAGCGGTGGTCGTGGCGGATCACCTTGGGTACCAGCACCCTCGGCACGATGCTCACCGGGCGGTACACCACGCGTTGCTTGTCGGGGTCGTATTGCACCTCGACGTTGCCGGTGAGCGGGAAGTCCTTGCGGAACGGATGGCCGATGAAGCCGTAGTCGGTGAGGATGCGGCGCAGGTCCGGGTGGCCGCGGAACACGATGCCGAAGAGGTCGAAGGCCTCGCGCTCGAACCAGTTGGCGCTCGCCCACACGTCGATCACCGAGTCGACGGCCGGCTCGGCGGTGTCCGGGCACCTGACCTTGAGGCGCAGCCGCTGGTTGTGGGCGATGGAGAGCAGCTGGTAGACGACGGCGAAGCGGCCCGGCGCATCCGGATTCGGCGCTGCCTCCTGCGGCAGGCGGGCGCGGCTGAAGCCCGAGCGGGTCGCGCTCTCGGTCTGCCAGTCGTCGTACCCGAAGTGCAGATAATCGACCCCGGCCAGATCCATGAGCATCTCGAACCTGAGCTCTGCCCGATCGCGCAGCGTCCGGCACACGCCGAGCAGCGCACCGGCGTCGGTCTCGTAGGCAAGCTCGTGCGCGAGCGCGGGCACGCGCCGCACGCTCGCCTCGAGCAGTGCGTCGACCTTCCCCGCGAGTGCCTCGACCGACTCGCTCACGTGTCCGTCCCCTTCATCCGCCTTATCTCGCGATCGTGCTGGTGCGTGCGATCTTTTTCTGCAGCTGTACGATGCCGTAGATCAGCGCCTCGGCCGTCGGCGGGCAACCCGGCACGTACACGTCGACCGGTACGATGCGGTCGCAGCCGCGCACGACCGAGTAGGAATAGTGGTAGTAGCCGCCGCCGTTGGCGCACGAGCCCATCGAGATCACCCAGCGCGGCTCGGCCATCTGGTCGTAGACCTTGCGCAGCGCCGGCGCCATCTTGTTGACCAGCGTGCCGGCCACGATCATGACGTCCGACTGGCGCGGGCTCGGCCGGAACACCACCCCGAAGCGGTCGAGGTCGTAGCGCGAAGCGCCCGCGTGCATCATCTCGACGGCGCAGCAGGCGAGCCCGAAGGTCATCGGCCACAGCGACCCGGTGCGCGCCCAGTTGACGAGGCTGTCCAGCTGGGTCGTGAGAAATCCGCGCTGCGCGAAGCTCTCGGGGCCTTCAGCGACCGCTAGTCCCACTCGAGCGCTCCCTTGCGCCACTCGTAGATGAAGCCCACCACGAGGATGGCGAGAAAGATACCCATGGCGATGAGGCCGGCGAGCCCGATCTTCCCGAGCGCCACCGCCCACGGAAACAGGAACGCGATCTCGAGATCGAAGACGATGAAGAGGATCGCCACCAGGTAGTAGCGCACGTCGAACTTCATGCGGCTGTCTTCGAAGGCCTCGAAGCCGCACTCGTAAGGCGAGAGCTTGGCGCGGTCGCTGGGGAAGCGCGCGAAGTACCGACCGAGCCCCGTGCCGAGCGTGAGCAGGACCACGGCGAGCGCGGCGGCCACCACCAGGAAGATCAGGATGGGCAGGTAATTCAGCAGCATACGGATGAGCCGTAAAAAAGGCAGATCGCTCCGACCTGCCCCGACGAACGGAGGGCATTGTAGCAGCGCGGTCGTCGTTTTTGGTGCCGACGGTCGGATTCGAACCGACACGCCTTGCGGCGCTAGCCCCTCAAGCTAGTGTGTCTACCAATTCCACCACGTCGGCAAGAACCTGGGTCGGCTGACTCGTGCGCTCAAGGCGAGCGCGTCGGCGCGGAGCCTCCGGATGATGGACTCGCGGGCGCGCCCGCAGACTGAGCCGGCGCCGCGGCAGGTGCGGCGCTGCCTGCTGCCGGGGCCTGCGCCTGGCCCGCCAAGTCGAGAAGCGT
>JASHQW010000264.1 GCA_030038875.1 Gammaproteobacteria bacterium
TCGCCCTCCTCATCATCGACGAGGAGCAGCGCTTCGGCGTGCGCGACAAGCAGCGTCTGCAGGCGCTGCGCGCCAACGTGCACGTGCTGACTCTCACGGCGACCCCGATCCCGCGCACGCTCAACATGGCGCTCGGCGGCCTGCGCGACCTCTCGCTCATCACCACGCCGCCCGCGGCGCGCCTCGCCATCAAGACCTTCCTCATCGAATGGCACGGACCGACGCTGCGCGAGGCGGCGCTGCGCGAATTGCGCCGCGGCGGCCAGATCTACTTCGTGCACAACGAGGTGCGCTCGATCGCCAAGATCGCCGCCGAGGTGCAGACGCTGGTGCCCGAGGCGAGCGTGCGCATCGCCCACGGCCAGATGCGTGAGCGCGAGCTCGAGCAGCTGATGGTGGACTTCTATCACCGGCGCTTCAGCCTGCTGGTGTGCACCACCATCATCGAGAGCGGCATCGACGTGCCGAGTGCCAACACCATCATGATAAACCGCGCCGATCACATGGGACTTGCGCAGCTGCACCAGCTGCGCGGGCGCGTCGGCCGCTCCCACCACCGCGCCTATGCGTATCTCATCGCGCCGCCCCGCCAGGCGCTGCCGCGCGATGCCGCCAAGCGGCTCGAAGCCATCGAGTCGATGGAGGAGCTCGGCGCGGGCTTCGTGCTCGCGACCCATGATCTCGAGATCCGCGGCGCGGGCGAGCTCCTGGGCGAGCAGCAGAGCGGCAACATGACCGAAGTCGGCCTGTCGCTCTACCTCGACATGCTGGACCACGCGGTGCGCGCGCTGAAGTCCGGCCGCGAGCCCGTGCTCGAGCAGCCGCTCGCCGCGGCGACCGAGGTGGAGCTGCGCCTGCCGGCCTTCCTCCCCGAGGCCTACGTCGCCGACGTGCACGTGCGGCTCTCGCTCTATAAGCGCATCGCCGCCGCCGCGAGCGAGCCGGAGCTCGATGAGCTGACCGCGGAGCTCCACGATCGCTTCGGTCCGCCGCCGGCGGCCGCGGTGAGCCTCATTCGCATCGCGAAGCTGAAGCTCGCCGCGCGGCGCCTGGGCGTGCGGCGCCTCGACCTGGGTCCTCAGGGAGGCTCGGTGGTGTTCGAGGACCGTACCGCCGTCGATCCTGCGAGCCTGGTGCGGCTGATCCAGAAGAGCTCGCGCGAGTACCGGCTGGACGGGCCGCAGAAGCTGCGCATCTCGCGCCAGATGCCCAGCGATCAGGCGCGCTTCGAGTACGCGGGCGACCTCCTCGGCCGGCTCGCCACGGCGGCGCGCCCGCCGCCGTCAAGTTAGAATGCCGCGCATGGACCGCCGCACCGCCCCGCTGCGCGCGCTCGGGCTCGGCCTCGCCGCCGCGCTCGCCGCCGCGCTCCCCGCCGCCTCCGAGGAAAGCGCCGGCCCCGTCTACAACGTCGAGATCATCGTGTTCCGCACCGTCGCCGCCGAGGCGGTCCCCGAGAACTGGAGCGAGGAAGCCGGGGCGCGCAGCATCGCCGGCGATGAGTCGGCGAGCGGCTCGGTGCAGGTGGGCCGCTTCGTGGGGCTGCTGCCGCCCGGGGCGTACCAGCTGAATGAGCTCGAGAGCCGGCTGCGCGCGAGCGGCGCCTACGTGCCGGTGGCGCACGCCGCCTGGTCGCAGACCGCGAGCGCCTGGGGCACACGCGCCGGCTTTCCCGTCGCGCGCCTCGGGATCGACGTGCCCGGGCTCACCGGCAACGTGTACCTCGAGCACGGGCAGTTCCTGCACCTCGGGCTGTCATTGAGCTGGGCGATGGAGAATCCGCCGGACGGCCTCGGCGCCGCGCCGGGTACTCAGTTCACACTGAATGAGACGCGCCGCGTGCGCTTCTACGAGCGCAACTACTACGATCATCCGGCCTTCGGCGTGATCACCCTGGTGACGCCCGCGCAGGGTCCGCGCGCTCCTGGTCGATAGGCCAAAATCGCCTGGCGGCGATTTTGGCAGACATCGCTTCGTGGGCCGCCGGCAAAAAGCGTGGTTTTTGCCGGCTGCGCATTAGAGAGCGTTTTCGTGCCGACCCGTGCCTGGCGCTATTGAAAGTCGGCGGCCTCGGCCGTGGCGATGCCGTCCTTGCCGTTGGTCTTGGCGCGCTTCATCGCGGCGCGGCACGCCTTGAAGAGCCCCTCGAGCGGCAGCCCCCGCGGAGGCACGAGGCTCGCGATGCCGGCGCTCATGGTTACGTAGCGGCCCGCGCCCGCGGTGGGATGGTGCATCAGGAGATCGCGCACGCGCTGTGCCACGATGCGGGCGTACTCCGCGGCGCGTTCGGCCGCCTCGCCCTGCGTCAGCACCACGAAGGTGCCGCCTTCCCACCGTCCGACCAGATCCCCGCCGCGCCGGTAGGAGGCGCCGATGACGCGCGCCACCCGGCGGATGCAGGCATCGCCTGCGGCGCGATCGAACTTCTCGTTGTAGGCGCCGAGGTCGTCGATGTCGAAGAGCGTCAGCCCGATCTCGTGCGAGTCGCGCTGCGCCAGCTGCCAGTCCCGCTGCAGCAGCTCCTCGAGGTAGGCGCGTGAGTAGAGCCCGGTGAGCCGATCCTCACGCAGCCACGAGGGCAGCCCCGCGGGCGCGCGCTCCGCGGCCTTGAGCCGCTCGCTGGCATCGCGGTGAAAGCCGATGAAATGCGTGAGCTCTCCGGAGGCGCCCCGCACCGGCTGGATGACCGTCTCGTTCCAGAAGAGCGAGCCATCGGGCCGGTAGTTGCGCAGCAGCACCCGCGCCGGCTCTCCCCTGCCGATCGCCTCGTGCAGGCGGGCGCGGGCCTCCTGGTCGCGGTCGGTTCCCTGGAGCATGCGCAGGTTGTTGCCGACGAGCGCGGCGGCCGGATAGCCGCACATCTGCGCAAAGGCAGCATTCACGAACACCACGGGGCAGTCGGGCGCGGCGGCGTCGCAGATCACGATGCCTTCCGGGGCGCCCTCGACCACGGCGCGCCACGCCTCACCCGTCCAGTTGTTCATGGGTTCCTGCCGGCCACCAGCGTCAGCGGTGGGGCCGCCTCGATGCGTGCCAGAGCGGCACGGGCGCTGGCCCACTCGGCCGAGGCGAGGAGCTCCGCGCGCCCCGGGGCCGCCCGCCCGTGCAGCCGCACGAGCCGCAGGCTCGAGGCCGGCTGTACCCGGACATCCAGATGGTCCAGAAGCTCAATAACGCTGGCGCGATTGTTGCACACCGGAAGCATGTCACATCCCGCCGCCAGGGCCTGCCGGGCTCGCGTAACGACGTCCCCGTACGCGGCGGCCGCCCCTCCCATGGAGAGATCGTCCGCGAACACTACGCCCTGAAACTGCAGCTGACCGCGCAATACGTCGCGAATCCAGTGCACCGAGAGGCTCGCCGGAGCGGGATCCACCGCCGGAAACAGCAGATGTCCCACCATGACGGCCGGCAGCCCGTTGGCGATGAGCCGCCGGTAGGGGGCGAGATCCCCGGCGAGGTCCGGGAGCCCCCGGCGGTCGACCGGCAGCGTCAGGTGCGAGTCCGCCACCACGGCGCCGTGGCCGGGAAAGTGCTTGCCGGTGGCCGCCATGCCCGCGTCGCGCATGCCGTGCACGTAGGCCACGGCGAGCTGGCCCACCGTCTCCGGCTCGGCATGGAAGGCACGGTCGCCGATCACCTCGCTCACGCCGAGATCCAGGTCCACGCAGGGGGCGAAAGAGATGTCCACCCCGTGAGCGCGCAGCTCCGCCGCCATCAGCCAGCCGAGCTGGCGTGCCAGGGTGAGACCCGCGCGGGGCTCGGCATCGAACTCGTGCCCGATGCGCCGTGCCGGCGGTAGCAGCGAGAAGCCGTTGCGGAAGCGCTGCACCCGCCCTCCTTCGTGATCGACGGCGACGATGAGCGCCGGGGCGCGCGCCGCGTGAATCTCGGCGACCAGGGCCGAGAGCTGCCCGGGCTCGACATAGTTGCGCGTGAAAAGCAGCACGCCGCCGACCAGCGGGTGGCGCAGCAGCTCGCGTTCCTCGGCCGCCAGGGCGCCGCCCTCGAGATCGATCATGAGAGGGCCGAGACTCATGGGCGCTCGAGCAGCGCCAGCGACTCGACGTGCGCGGTGTGCGCGAACATGTCGACCACGCCGGCCGCTGCGAGCGCGAAGCCGTGTTCGTGCACCAACTCCATGAGGTCCCGCGCGAGGCTACCCGGATGGCAGGAAATATACAGCACCCGCTGCGGCGCCAGCCTCGCCACGGTGGCCAGCATCGCGCGCGCCCCGGTGCGCGGCGGATCGAGCAGCACGTGGCTGTATTCACCCCGCAGCCATGCGGCGGGCGCAGCGGGCGCTGCCGAGAGATCCGCCTGATGAAACTCGGCGTTGGCAACCCCGTTGCGTGCTGCGTTGCCGCGCGCGCGCTCGACCAGCTGCGCCTCACCCTCAACGCCCACGACGCTCCGGGCGCTGCGCGCCAGCGCGAGCGTGAAGTTGCCGAGTCCGCAGTAGAGATCGAGCACCCGCGCGGCCGGTGTCAGCCCGAGGAGCCCGACGGCCCGTGCCACCAGCGCTTCATTCACCGGTCCGTTCACCTGGATGAAGTCGGTGGGCGAGAACTCGAGCTCGAGGCCGAAGGCAGGGAGACGGTAGCGCAGCGGCTCGGTCCGCCCTTCTGCGAGCGCGCGCACTGAATCGAGCCCGGCGGGCTGCAGGTAGAGGCGCACCCCATACTGGTGAGCGAACTGCCCGAGCAGCGCCAGGTCCGCGTCGGGAGGCTCGGTGAGGACTCGCAGCACGAGCGCGGTCGCGTTGTCGGCGACCGCGACTTCGATCTGCGGAACCTGCTCGCGGATCGCAAGCCTGCCGAGCAGCGCCGCGAGGGGCGCGATCAGCGCACCCGCGGGGCTGGCGAGCACCTCGCAGCCGGCGAGGTCCGCCACGTAGGGCGCGGCGCGCTCGCGGAAGCCCACGACGACGCGGCCCTTGCGATGGACGAATTTCGCGCCGAGCCGGGCGCGACGCCGGTAGGCCCAGACCGGCCCCGTGAGGGGCTCGAGCCAGCGCCGCGGCGTGACGCGCGCCACCCGCTCCAGCGTCGCCTTGAGCTCGGCCTCCTTGGCCGTGAGCTGCGCGGCGGGGGCGAGGTGCTGCAGGACGCAGCCCCCGCACACCCCGAAATGCACGCACCGCGGCGCCACGCGCTGCGGCGAGGGTGTGAGCAGCTCGAGCAGCGCGCCGTCGTCGTGCTGGCGGTGGCGCCGGATGCGTCGGAGCCGGATGCGTTCCCCCGGCAGTGCGCCCGGCACGAACACCGTTTTGCCCCCGCGCACGACGCCCTCGCCCTCGTGAGTGAGTCCGCCGACGAGCGCGATCTCCTCGGCAGGGCCGCCGCCGGGAACGGCCGCGCTCACGGAACTTCAGTCCACGCGGCGAGAAATTGCGCGAGATGCGGCTCGCTCGAGGCGCCGAGGTAGGCGCGCACGCGCTCGATCTCCTCGCGATAGGCCGTACCCGTCAGCCGCCCCCGCAGCAGCTCGAAGCGCAGATAGATGAGATAGGTGTTGAGCACGTCGGTCTCGCAGTAGCGGCGGATGCCGGCGGTGTCGCCGCGCTGGTACGCATCCCACACCTGGTCACCGCCGAAGCCGAGCTTGCCGGGGAGCTTGAGCAGGCACGCCATGTTGGCGAGCGAGACACGATTGCGGGAGCTGAAGCCGGACAGCACGTCCATGAGATCGGTGTGCCGCCAGTGATAGCGCTGCAGATAATTGTTGTAGCGAAACTCGGCTTCGCCCTCGCCCGTCTCCCAGAAGCGCGGCGCCTGCACGCCCCAGAGCAGCGCGCGGTAATTCAACACGGGGAGATCGAACCCGGAGCCGTTCCAGGAGACGAGGTCCGGAGTGAATTTCGCGATGCCGTCGAAAAAGCGCTGCAGCAGCTGCGCCTCGCTCGCCGTCGGCTCGCCGACGCTCCAGAGCGTGAAGCCATCGCCCTTGCGCAGCGCGCAGGAGATCGCCACCACGCGCTGCTGCTCGAGCGGGAGGAACTCCCCGCCGCGATCCTGGCGGCGGCGGGCGAACATGGCCTTGGCGACCTGCTCGTCGGGCAGCTCGCCGAGATCGTAGAGCCGCCGGCCGAAGGCCACGTCCGGCACGGTCTCGATGTCGAACACCAGCGTGTTCATGCCGCCTTCAGGAGCACCGCCACCGCGACCACGAGGCCCGCCTCGTCGGTGAGCGTCACGTGGGCGTCGCCCACGCCGAGCGCACGGCGCACCCGTTCGCCGCGCGCGGAGAACACCACCTCGGGCTTGCCCCAGGCGTTCTGCACCACGCCCACGTCGCGGATCCACATGCCGTGGGCGAAGCCCGTGCCCATGGCCTTCACGATCGCCTCCTTGGCCGCGAAGCGCATGGCGAGGAAACGCTCGCGCCGCTGCGTGCGCGCGAGCTGCGAGCGCTCCTCGGGCATCAGCAGGTGCTCGACGAAGCGGTCGCCGAAGCGCTCGAGCGTACGGCTGATGCGCGCCGCCTCGAGCACGTCGACTCCGATGCCGAAGATCACGGGCGCGCCGCCTGCATCAGCGCCTTCATGTCGCGCACCGCCGCCGCGAGCCCGGTGAACACCGCGCGCGCCACGATCGCGTGGCCGATATTGAGCTCGACGATCGCCTCGATCGCGGCCACCGGCTGCACGTTGTAGTAGTCGAGGCCGTGGCCGGCGTGCACTTCGAGCCCGAGCCGCGTAGCGCGCCGCGCGGCCTCGAGCAGCCGCTCGAGCTCCACCGCCCGGGCCGCTCCCGTGGCCTCGGCGTACGCCCCGGTGTGCAGCTCGATCGCGGGGGCGCCGCTCGCCGCGGCGGCTTCGATCTGCGCTGCTTCCGGATCGATGAAGAGCGCGACGCGAATGCCCGCGGCAGCGAGCTGGGCGGCCGCCGCGCGGATGCGCGCCGCCTGCCCGGCCACGTCCAGCCCGCCCTCGGTGGTGAGCTCGGTACGCTTCTCCGGCACCAGGCAGCAATCGGCCGGTCGCACCTCGGCGGCGATGGTCAGCATCTCGTCCGTGACCGCCATCTCGAGATTCATGCGTGTCTGCAGCAGCGGGCGCAGCGCACGCACGTCGCGGTCCTGGATGTGGCGCCGGTCCTCGCGCAGATGCAGTGTGATGCCATCGGCGCCGGCGGCCTCGGCGGCGAGCGCGGCGTGTACCGGGTCGGGCGCGCGCGCGCGCCGCGCCTGGCGCAGCGTCGCCACGTGGTCGATGTTGACTCCGAGGGCAATGAAACGAGTCATGAGTGCGCCGCCTTTCTCACCATGGATCTCGCCACCACCCGGGTCGCGAGCGGGCGCCCCTCGAGACAGGCGGCGAGCGCCGCGTGCAGCAGCCGCCTGGCATCCTCGAGCGCACGCCTCCCGCTGAGGCGCTCCTCGCGCAGCTCGATCAGCGAGGCGCCGGCGAGCGCGCCGGCGTCGCGCGCGTGCGCGCGCACCAGTCCGCGGGAGGGGCGGAACTGATAATAGCCGTCCGCCGCGAGCGCCACCCCGCTCGAGGCCTCGGTGCCGAGCTCGAGGCCATAGCCCGCGAGCTCGAGCAGCCGCTTCTCGAATATCCGGAGCGCCGGCTCGAGCGGCGCGCCGCAGCGCAGCCGGACGAGCGTCGCGTCATAGTGATCGAACAGCGCCGGCAGCGGGTCGTGCCTCGTGGTGAGCTTGAGCAGCAGCTCGTTGAGATAGAAAGCCGCCATGACGCTCGCCGCCGGCAGCGCGCCCGAGTCGTCGGCGCGCTCGGCGTGAGTCAGCTGCGGCGCTTCGCCCCGCCCGCTCCACGACAGCAGCAGCGGCCGGAACGGCTGCAGCACCGGGGCGAGCGCGGCCTTCGGTCCGCGCACCGCGCGCGCGAACAGGCTGAGGCGCCCGTACTCGCGCGTCAGCACCTCGAGGATGCGGCTGGTATCGCGCCACGGACGATGGTGCAGGATGTAGCCGGGCGTCAGCTCGACGCGCCGCTTAGCTGCCGTCATTCCACCCCCAGCTGCCTGAGCGCGCGCGCGTTGTCGGCCCAGTTCTCGCGCACCTTCACCCACAGGTTGAGATGCACGCGCCGTCCGAGCATCTCATTCAGCGCGAGGCGCGCCGCGCGCCCGACGCGCTTCAACCGCTCGCCGCGGGCACCGATGACGATTGGCTTCTGCCCCTCGCGGTCGACCCACACCGCCGCGTCGACCGTGAGCTGTCCGTCGGGCTCGTCCGTAAGCCGCTCGACCTCGACGGCGACGCCGTAGGGCACTTCCTGGTTGAGCTCGAGGGTCAGCTTCTC
>JASHQW010000265.1 GCA_030038875.1 Gammaproteobacteria bacterium
GTGCGTGAGCGGATCATCGCTGCCGTGCCGCTCGGGCGACTCGGCAAGCCCGAGGAGGTTGCCGCCGCGATCGTCTACCTCGTGAGCGATGCCGCCGCCTTCATCACCGGCGAGACGCTGTCGATCAACGGCGGGCAATATATGCAGTAGCAGCCCGGGACACGGCGTGCGCCTCGCATAGGTACTTTCCACGAGCCGCCGACGCCTTTCGCGGATTACCTGGCCCGCGGCCTGCGGCGATCATGCGCGCATTGCACCAATGGTCCGTGAGTGAATCGCTCGCAGGCGCCGCATGCCCGGGATCCTTCAGATTGCCTACAAGCTGCTGATCAACGACCGCGCCAAGTTCGCGGCGTTGCTGGTCGGGATCACCTTTGCCGTGTTCCTGATGATCGAGATGACTTCGCTGTTCGCCGGCATCCTCAGCCGCTCCTCCTCGACTGTCATCAATATCGGCGCCTCTGTCTGGGTGATGGATCCGGCGGTGCAGACCGTCGCCAATACGATCCCTCTTCCCGACTACGTCCTGGATGAGGTGCGCAGCGTCCCCGGGGTCAAGTACGCGGTGCCGCTCTATTCGGGCGCTGCGCTGCTCAAGCTCCGCGACGGCACCTACCAGGCGGCCAATGTCATCGGCCTGGACGACACGAGCCTCTTTGGCTGGCCGCAGATGCTCGCCGGCAACATCGAGGACATCTTCGCGGAAAACGCCTTCATCGCCATCAAGGACTCGGAATTCTACAAGCTCGAGAATCCCACCATCGGGACGGAGTTCGAGCTCAACGACCATCGCGGCGTGATCGTCGGCATCGCCCGGGTCGCCTCCAGCGCGCTGTTCGGCGTGCCGACACTCTACACGACCTACAACCGCTGCCTGCAGTACATTCCCAACACGCGCTTCACCATCTCGTACCTGCTGGTCGAGCCGAAGAGTCCGGCCGACGTTGCGACCATCAAGGCACGGGTGGCCGCCAGGGGTTACCTGGCGCTCACGAAAGACGAGTTCGTCCAGAAGATCTCGGATTTCTATATGTATCACACCGGCATCGGCACCAACATGATGCTGATGACGCTCATCAGCTTCATCGTGGGGCTCTCGATCTCCGGACAGACCTTCTATACGTTTATCCTCGAGAACATCGATAAGTTCGGGGCCCTGAAAGCGATCGGCGCCAAGGGGCGCGAGCTGGTCTCGATGATCCTCTTCCAGGCCACGTTCGTGGCGCTCACCGGTTATGGAATCGGCGTGGGACTCTGTGCGGGGCTCATCTGGCTGGCTCGCACCCATTTGCCGGACTACGCGGCCATGATCACCTTCGGCAACCTCACCACGGCGTTCGTCATGGTGGTCATCATCGCCGCGGTCTCGAGCTACTTCGGGGTGCGCAAAGTGCTCAGGATCGAGCCGTTTGACATCTTCCGGGGCTAGGCATGGCGCAGGCGGCAATTCAGGCGCAGGCAATCAACAAGTGGTTCGGCGAAGAGCCCACGCGTACGCATGCCGTGAAAGACGTGAGCTTCGAGGCCAACTTCGGCGAGATGCTCTACGTGGTCGGTCCCTCAGGCAGCGGCAAGACCACGATGCTGAGCATGATCTCGGGCATCCTGCGGCCAAGCTCGGGTACCGTGAAGGTCGAGGACGCAGACATCTGGAGCCTGTCAAGCGATGCGCTGGCGGAGTTCCGCCTCAAGCGCATCGGTTTTGTTTTCCAGGACTATCACCTGTTCCCGCGCCTCACGACGGCGGAGAACGTCGCCATCCCTCTCATCCTGCAGCATCGCGAGTGGAACGCCGCGGTGCAGGAAGCCGAGCACAATCTCGAGATCGTCGGCCTCAAGGACCGGGCGCAGCTGCCGCCGGTGAAGCTGAGTGGCGGCGAGCAGCAGCGCGTCGCCATCGCGCGCGCCATCGCCAGCCGCCCCGACATCCTCATTTTCGACGAGCCGACCGCCTCGCTGGACGGCGATACCGGACGCAATATCGTGCACTTCGTGCGCGAGCAATTGCTCACCGACAAGCGCTGCATCGTCATCGTCACGCACGACGCGCGCATCTACGAATTCGCCGATCGCATCATGCGCATGGAAGACGGCCGGGTCACCGGTGTCGATCGGAGTCAGCTGGATGCGCAATAAGATCATCTTCATCGTCTCGGGCGCCGGGCTGCTGCTCGCGATCGTGAGCGCGTTCCTCTTCAGCCAGCAGCCGAGCGCGCAACCGCCGGTGTTCACGCCGGCAGCCAACCCCTACCCGCACGGGATCTACTCCGACGGCATCATCGAGAGCGCCCAGGCTCAGGGCGAGAACATCAACATCTACCCCGAGGTCGCCGCGCCCATCACCCGCGTGCTGGTGCAGGAGGGTCAGCAAGTGCACAAGGGCGATGCGCTCCTCACCCTCGACGACTCGGTGCAGCGGGCGAGCTCGGAGCAGCTGCAGGCGCAGGCCGAAGCGGCCCACGCCATGCTGCGCGAGCTGCGCGCGGAGCCGCGGCGCGAGACGCTGGCCGTGTCGGTGGCGCAGGTGGAAAACGCCCGGGCGACCCTCAAGAACGCGCGCGACCAGCTCGCCAAGCAGCAGCGCTCCTACGATCTCGAGCCGAAGTCCGTCAGCGCCGACGCGCTCGATAACGCACGCAACGCCGAGAAGATTGCCGCCACCAATCTGCAGGTGATCGAGCGGCAGTACGAGCTCACCAGGGCCGGCGCCTGGATCTACGACATCCAGAACGCCGAGCGCACCTATGCCGCGCTCGAGAAGGCCTATGAGTCCTCCGCGGCGCTGCTCGCCAAGTACACGATCCGCGCGCCCGCCGAGGGGGTGGTCATGGCGGTAAATTCCAGCGTCGGCAGCTACGTCTCGTCGCAGGGCGCCTACGATTCCTACACCCAGGGCTATGAGCCGCTCATCGTCATGGGGCTGCCGCAAAGCAGCCTGCAGGTGCGGGCCTACATCGATGAGATCCTGGTGCACGAGCTGCCGCCGCCCGAGAAGATCCAGGCGCAGATGTTCGTGCGCGGCACCAACGTGCACCTGCCGCTCACCTTCGTGCGGGTTCAGCCGTACGTGTCGCCGAAGATCGAGCTCTCCGACGCGCGCGAGGAGCGGGTGGATCTGCGCGTCCTGCCGCTCGTGTTCCGCTTCGAGAAGCCGAAGGACCTGAATCTCTATCCCGGACAGCTGGTCGATGTCTATGTGGGCGCCAAGTAGCCGCTCGCGCCGCCCGGCAGTGCCGCGCGCGGGCGCGTGGCTGCTGTCGGCACTGCTCGCCGGCTGCGCCGTCGGCCCGAACTTCAAGCACCCGGACGCGCCGCCCGTGACCCACTATGTCAACGGCACGGATCCGCTCGACACCGTGAGCGCCCACGGTGCCGCACAGCGCTTCAGCCCGGGGGCGAAGGTGGCCGCCGACTGGTGGCGTTTGTTCGGCTCGGAGAAGCTCGACGCCATCGTGACCGAGGCGCTGGCTGCGAATCCCGGTCTCGCCGCGGCGCAGGCGAGCCTGCGGCAGAGCGAGAACAACCTGCGCAGCGGCTACGGCATCTTCTATCCGCAGGCCGAGGCGGACGCGGCCGCCACCCGCGAGCGCTTCTCGCCGCTCAAGTTCGGCTCGACCACCGCCCCGAGCATCTTCAACCTGTTCACGCTCTCGGCGTCGGTGAGCTACGCGCTCGATGTCTTCGGCGGCGAGCGCCGCATGATCGAAGGGCTGCACGCGCAGGTCGACCTGCAACGTGCCACCGAGCAGGCCACCTATCTGACTCTGGTCTCCAACATCGTCAACACGGTGGTGGCCCGTGCCGCCTACCGCGCCGAGATCGACGCGACGCGCGAGCTGATCGAGCTGCAGCGCCAGCAGGTGCGGCTCGCCCAGGTGCAGGTGAACGCGGGCACGGTTCCCTACTCCAACGTCCTGAGCCTCAAGAGCCAGCTCGCCTCAACCGAGGCCACGGTGCCGCAGCTCGAGCAGCGGCTCTCGCAAAGCGATGATCTGCTCGCGACTCTCGCCGGGCATGTTCCGGCCGAGTGGGGCCCTGCGGATATCGGCCTCGCGGAGCTCACGCTTCCCGCGGAGCTGCCGGTCAGCCTGCCGTCGGAGCTGGTGCGGCAGCGCCCGGACGTACTGGTCGCCGAGGCGAGCGCGCACAATGCCAGTGCCAACGTCGGAGTGGCGACGGCGGCGATGCTGCCGAGCATCACCCTGACGGGCGACTACAGCGCCAACAGCACCGCCATCAATCAGCTGACCTCCGCCAGCGGACGTGCCTGGGACTTCGGCGCAGGGCTGACACAGCCCCTGTTCGAAGGCGGCACGCTCTGGTACCGCCGCAAGGCGGCGCTGGATCAATACGCCCAGGCTTCGGCCCTCTACCGCCAGGTGGTCCTGGCAGCCTTTGCCCAGGTGGCCGACACCCTGCAGGCACTGCAGCACGACGCCGCGGCCCTTGGAGCGCAGGACGAGGCACTCGCGAGCGCCCAGGAGGCGTTGCACCTGGTGCAGGCGAACTATGAGGCGGGTCTCAACACCTACCTCGACGTGTTGAGCGCCGACGCGCAGTATCACCAGGCCGTGATCAACGACCTGCAGATGGTGGCGGTCCGCTACCAGGACACCGTGGCACTCTACGTGGCCCTCGGCGGCGGCTGGTGGGGCGATGCGGCTGCACCCGCACCCGTCCCGCACCACGGCGCAGGCCTCTGAGCGCGGGACGGCTTGCGCAAGATACGTACAGACGGAGGTTGCCCGATCGTGGATTCTCGCTCCTCGGACCAGGACATTGAGCCTTACATGAGCACTAACGGGGTCGGGGGGTCGGGGCCGGCGCCGAAGGCGGCTGATCCGATGGCCGCCCTGCATGGGCGGCTGCTGAACGTCTCGCGCATGGCGACGATCGGCGAGATGGCCGCGGGCGTTGCGCACGAGCTGAATCAGCCCCTGACCGCCATTGCCAACTACGCCCATGCCTGCGAGCGGCTGCTCGCGCGTCCGGGCACCGACCCGAACGAGCTGCGCGAGGCGCTGCGCCAGATCGCCGCGCAGACGACCCGCGCCGCCGACATCATCCGCCGGCTGCGCGCGCTCGCCCGCAGTCATCAGGCCGAGCATCTGCCGGTCGCCATCAACGCCCTGGTCGAGGAGCTGCACGAGCTCATGAAGACCGACGCCAGCCTGCACGGCGTCGAGCTGACGCTCGACCTCGCCCCGGAGCTTCCCGAGGTGGCCGCGGACGCCGGGCAGATTCAGCAGGTGATCCTCAATTTCCTGCGCAACAGCCTCGAGGCGCTCAGCGCACAGCCGAGCAAGAATCCCAGGGTCGCCATCAGTACCTCTCTGGTGAACGACAGCGCGGTGCAGCTCATGGTGTGCGACAACGGGCCCGGGCTGTCGCCGGACACGGTGAAGCGGGTTTTCGACCCGTTCTTTTCGACCAAGGAGAACGGTACTGGGCTCGGCCTCGCCATTAGCAGTACCATTGCGCGCGCTCATGGCGGCACTGTCGGCTATCGCGCCCACAACCCGTCCGGAGCGTGTTTCTATATCGTAATCCCGACGCAATTCCACGAGTGACATGCATCAACAGGCACCAACGGTCTTCGTCGTCGACGACGACGAGGGCGTGCGCAACTCGCTGCGTTTTCTCCTGAAGTCCGTCGGTCTCCAGGTGCACACGCTCGCCTCGGCGGGCGAACTCCTGGAGACTTACAAGCCGAGCCAGCCGGGCTGCCTGGTGCTCGATGTCCGCATGCCCGGCATGAGCGGGCTCGAGCTGCAGCAGCAGTTGAATCTACGCGGCGCGGTCATTCCCGTGATCTTCATCACCGGCCATGGCGACATTCCCATGGCGGTCGAGGCGATGCAGCAGGGAGCGTTCGACTTCCTGCAAAAGCCGTTCCGCGATCAGGATCTCATCGATCGCATCCAGCGCGCGCTCGAGCGCGATGCCCGCAACCGCGCGGCGCTCGATCAGCACGCCAAGATCCGCGAGCGCCTCGACTCACTCACGCCCCGCGAGCGCGAGGTGCTCGCGCTCATGACACGCGGCAAACCCAACAAGATCATGGCGGCGGAGCTGGGTGTGAGTCAGCGTACGGTCGAGATTCACCGGGCGCGCGTCATGGAAAAGAGCGGGGCAGCCTCGCTCGCGCAACTGGTGCGCATGGTGATGGATCTGGAAGGGGACCACGCGGGCCACTGAAGCGCCCGGTCCGCGATACTACCCGCGGAGCGAGCGCAGCTGCCCGAGGAGCTCCTCCGCATCCACCGGCTTGCTGAGAATCCTGAGGCTCGGATCCGCGCGCATCTCCTTGATGACGGCGGAAGTGTCGCCGGTCAGGAGTATGGACTTGAGGCCGGGGCCCACCCGGCTGCGCAAGGCTGCGATGACCTCCGTACCGAGCTGCCCGTCGGCGAGATGGTAATCGGCCACGAGCAGCTCCGGCGCCTCCTGCGCCACGGCCCGCAGCGCCTCCGCCAGAGACGCGACCGCGGTCACCCGATAGCCTTCGACCCGCAGCAGCATGGACGTGGCATCGCGGACGCTCGCGTCGTCCTCGACCAGCAGCACGCGCGCGCCGCCCACCGCCGCCGCGGCCGGAAGGCGTGACTGATCCGGCTCCACCTCGCGCACCGCCACAGCGGCCAGCGGCAGCAGCAGCGCGAAGACCGAGCCCTTGCCGACCTCGGACATTGCCTCGAGACGCGCGTTGAGGAGCTTCACCAGCCGCTGCACGATGCTCAGGCCCAGCCCGTAGCCGTCCCGCGAGCTGCTGGCGGGTGCGCCCACCTGGTAGAACTCATCGTAGATATAGGCCAGCTGCGCGGCCGGAATGCCGATGCCGGTATCGAGAACCTCGATGCGCAGCGTCGCCCCCTCGCGGCGGCACCGTACCGCCACCCGGCCCTGCTGCGTGTACTTCACCGCATTCGAGACCAGATTCTTCAGGATCTGCTCGACCATGGCGGGATCGCTGTGTATCGACTCCTCCGAGGACTCCACCTTGAGCTCGAGCCCCTTGCTTTGCGCCGGCGCGCCGAATTCCCGGCGTAGCGCCTCGAGCACGTTTGCGACCCGGAAATCGCGCAGCTCGGGCTTCACGGCTCCCGACTCGAGCTTGCTGATGTCGAGCAACGCGTTAAGGAGCCGCGACATCGTGCCGACGGCATGCTCCTGCTGCGCCAGCACTTCCGCAGCGTCGGCACTCGCCACCATGCGCCGCAGCGTGCCATTGAGCAGCGCGAGCGTCTGCAGGGGCTGGCGCAGGTCGTGGCTCGCAGTGGCCAGAAAGCGGCTCTTCGCCTGGTTGGCGCGATCGGCGATCTCGCGCGCCTGGTCCGCGACCTGGCGCAGATGGTCCGCGACGTCGCGGGCGCGATCCGCCGCGGCGCGCTCTTTCTCCGCCGCCTCCCGTGCCGCCGTGAGCTCCACCTCGGCGCGCTTGCGTTCGGTCACGTCGCGGATCGCCGCAGCAACCAGAGTCCGGTCAGCCGTCACGGGACTCAGGCTGATCTCTACCGGGAACTCGCCTCCGTCCCGGCGGCGAGCGAAGAGCGCGAGCCCGCTCCCCATGGGCCGCGGGCGCGGCGCGGCGAAGTAGCCCCCGCGGTGGCCGGCGTGACGACCGCGAAACCTTTCCGGCATCAACCGCTCCATCTGCTGTCCGATCAGCTCCTCGTGCGGGTAGCCGAACAGCACCGACGCCTGGGCGTTGGCGAAGCGGACGATCCCCTGCGCGTCGATGATGAGCAGCGCATCAGGCGCCGCATCGAGCGCGCTGCGCGCGAGTTCTCCGCTAAGAGCCTGCATCGGAACTGAAGCATAACCAAAAGACCTGTAAGGATCTCTTAGCGCGCGACGTCACTGTCAGGACCGCCGCGACGGCCTGACATTCAGCCGAGGGGCTGCACCGCGACCAGCCGGGCCCCACGGACAGTCCGGGGCACGGGACTCGAGAACTCCGCCGGCTTCACCACCAGCAGGTCGCACGGCAGGCTGTCGAGCAGCCGCTCGGCCGTGTTGCCGATGAACGCGCGCTTGAGGCCCGAGCGGGACACGGCTCCCGCGACCACGATATCGGCGCTCAGCCGCCGCGCCGCCTCCCGCACCACGAACGCGGGATCGCCGGCCACCACGTGCCGGCCGGCCGGCCCGATATTCGTGGAGCGCAGCGCCTGATCGAGGCCCGTGCGTGCGTTCGCTGCGGCCGCCCCCTGCGCGCGCGCCGCGGCCGCCGCCGTCACCAGACCGGCGGTTGCCGTCGGATAGGCGTGCACGGCGTGGATCCTCCCGCGCAGTCCCGCCGACACCGCGCTTCCCGCCTGTACGATCTCGCCGTCGAGACGTGCGGGTTTGGCGAAGGCATGACTCGGGTCGAGCGCCATCAGGATCGTCGGACGGTGATAGGGCCGCGTGCGCTTCACCAGGAGCACCGGGACCGCGCTCAGACGCAGCAGCTCCCAGTCCGACAACCGCAGTAACCCCGGGGCGATACGCCGGCCCGCATGGCATTCCGCGACGATGAGGTCGGCACCGATTCTGAGACTCCGTCGCACGATCGCCTCGTACGCGGGATAGTCCCACTCGACGGCCACGCTCACACGGCGCGTGTGGAGCCGGGCGCGCGCTGCGACGCGCTCGAGCCGCTGCAGGTACTCGCTGCGCTCGTCGCATTCCGTCCGTTGCGTGCGCTCCGAGGTGACCCCCAGCATGTCGGTGTAGTACGGGGAATCGAGAGCGTGGAACAGCTCGAGTTCCGCACCCAGGGCGCGAGCGAGCTGGATCCCCTTGTTCACGGCGGGCAGCGAGCGTGCCCCGGGGTCCTTGACCGCGACCAGAATCCGACGAATCGCACGCATGGACCGCCTCCGCAGCGCTGTCCTCGCAGGGTGCCCCATTACGGCTGTCGCACCATGCGGCCGAATACTTAACTGGTTGCGTTAAACCCCTATGCTGCCGGATCCGGCGCCGTCCAGGGGATTTGTACTTATGGCGGCAAGGAACACTACCAATTTCAACGAGGTGCCTGCCGCCGCAAGCTGTCGCTCAGGAAGAACGCCAGGGAACGAAGCCCGGGGTCACACCATGAACAGAGCGACAGCATTCATCTACTCGCTGCGTACGTCCCCCAAGTGGCTGAGGCAGGCCGCATTCGGCGGACACCCGGGGCTCGCGGCGCTGTGCAGACAGCATTGGCAGAAGCCGCGCCGCCGGCCAGTCTGGATGGTGCTCGAAGCAGCCCGGGTACGTCCGAGCCTTTGAATGCCGGCGATGCTGCGCACCTTCGGGTGGGCGCTGTTCGCATGCCTGGTGGCCGGAGCGCTGCCATCGGCCGCTGTCTCCGCAGCCGATAATCGCCGCGTCCTCGAGGCGCTCTACGCCCAGCATCCGAACGCACTCCTCTGGAGCCGCGCGGGCACTGCCACTGCTCAGGCGCGCGCGCTGCTCGCGGTGCTGCAATCTGCCTCGGACTACGGACTGTCGCCGGCCGACTACGGCGCCGCGGGATTGGCCAGGCAGCTGGCGGCGCTTTCCGTGCGACCTGACACGACCCTCGCCGACTGGTCCCACTTCGACCACGAGCTGACGGACGCCGCGCTCTCGCTGGTCGAGCAGCTGCATGCCGGGCGCATCGACCCGCACGCTGCGGGCTTCGACATGCCCGCGCGGACGGAGGCATTCGACGCCGCAGCCGTCGTCCAGCAGCTCGCCAGCCGCACTGACACGAGCGCGGTGCTCGCCGCAGCCGAGCCGGGCTATCTGCACTACCGCCTGCTGCGCCAGTCGCTCGCGCGCTATCGCGCGCTCGCCGCGGCGCCGGACTTGCCGGCACTGCCGCCTCTGCCGCGCCGCTCGGTGAAGCCGGGCGAGTCCTATGCCGGCGCACCGCAGCTGCGGGCGCGCCTGGCGGCCGTCGGCGACCTGCCGGCGCAAGAGGCGGCGCGAACGGACCCGGCGCTCGATGAGGGCCTGGTCACTGCCTTGAAGCGCTTCCAATATCTCCATGGGCTCGCGGAAGACGGCGCTCTCGGCGGGAGTACCCTCGCCGCTCTCAAAGTACCGCTCGCACAGCGGGTACGGCAGATCGAGCTGACGCTCGAGCGCTGGCGCTGGGTGCCGCGGCTGCGGCCGCCGACGCTCATCGTCAATATCCCGGCGTTCCGGCTGTTCCTCATCCGCTCCACGGTCGATACGGAAGCGGACATGCTGCGCATGAACGTCATCGTCGGACGCCAGTATCCGCAGCTTCATACTCCGGTCTTTACCGCGGACATGACGGCGGTGCTCTTCCGGCCGTACTGGGACGTCCCCCCGAGCATCGTGCGGCATGAGCTGCTGGCGGAGCTGCGCAGGGATCCGCGCTACCTCGCCTCGCACGACATGGAGCTGGTGGCCATCGAAGCTTCCGAATCCACCGCAGCGCTCGGAGCGACGCCGGAAAATCTGCAGGCGCTCGCGGCGGGCGAGTTACGCCTGCGTCAGCGACCCGGGCCGGACAATGCCCTCGGGTTGATCAAGTTCGTGCTACCGAATCCCTACGATGTGTACCTGCATTCAACGCCGGCACAGCGCCTGTTCGCCGAGCCCCGGCGGGCCTTCAGCCACGGCTGCATCCGCGTCAGCGATCCCGTGGCGCTCGCGGCCGCGGTCATGGGTGGCACCGCGGGCGATTGGACGCCGGAGAAGATCCGTGCGGCGATGGAGGGCGACCTCACCTTTCAGGTGAAGCTGGCGCAGCCGGTGCACGTGCTGATTCTTTATGCGACGGCCGTCGCCACCGAGGACGGCGCGGTGCACTTCTTCGACGATATCTACGGCCAGGACCGCCGCCTCGAAACCCTCCTCGGGCTCAAGCCGGTCGCGACGCGTCCCCTGGATCACCAGTAGCGGACGCGCCCGGTATCGACGTGCACGAAGTCGCTGCTCGCGTAATAGCCCACGCCGCCACGCCCGAGGGCGCGCGCGTGGCTCGCGAGCTCGCGCGTCGAATAGCCGCTCAATCGCACGTCGATGGCGCGACCCTCGAGATGCATGCTGTGCACCGCTACCCCTTCCGAGCGCCGATGCAGCATGGCATTGGTCGCCGGCGAGCGGTAACCGGAGATTACCTCGAAGGGCCCGTCACGGTCGGCGCGCAGCTGCAGCTCGAACAGAATATCGAGCACAGCAGGATCGATCGGATGTGCGTCGCCGGTGCGGAAATCGCGCAGCAGGTGATCCACCTGCGCGAGGCACTCCGACTGATAACACCCGTCCTGGTAGTAGGCGGCGCGGAGCGTCTCGCCCGTGTGGGTATGGACGAAGCTCACGCAACGCGGCCCGCGCGCCGCGGCCCACGCCGGCGCTGCGACAAACGACGCGACCGTCCCACATACGCCGCCGACCGCCACGAGAAAGCGCCGGCGGCCGGTTTGCGCAGGAGTTCTGTCTTTGGAGGGGGCGGACATAATGATGCTCAACGGCGGTATTGGATGATACCGTACATGGCGGAGGCTCCGCCTGTGACGCATGGCCGCTTTCGGTGAATGAATAAGAAGACCCTCAAACCCGGACGGAGTTCCCCTGCGCCGGCGGCGGCGCCGCGCCGCGCGCCTGGCCATCACTATCTGCGCTTCCTGCAGCGGACACGCGCCCTCGGGCCGCTGCGCACGGCGGTGGTACACCCGGTCGATGCCCTGGCGTTGGGGGGTGCGATCGAGGCCGCCCGGGCCAAGCTGATCGTCCCCGTGCTGGTCGGACCTGAGGCGAAGATCCGCGCGGCGGCACGCGCCGCAGCGGTGGATCTGGCCACTTATGAGTGCGTGTGGACGGAGCACAGCCACGCTGCGGCTGTCGAGGCGGTTGCGCTCGCCGCCGAGCGCAAGGTCGAAGCGCTCATGAAAGGAAGCCTGCATACCGACGAGTTCATGAGCGCCATCGTTGCCGAGCCACGGCTGCGGACTGCACGGCGCATGAGCCACGTGTTCGTGATCGATGCTCCCGCCTATCCCCGCCCCCTGCTGGTCAGCGACGCCGCCGTCAACATCTACCCGACTCTCGAGGACAAAGCCGACATCGTGCAGAACGCGATCGACCTCGCCCACGTGCTCGGAACGAAGACGCCGCGCGTGGCGATCCTCTCTGCGACCGAGACGGTGTCGCCGAGAATCAAATCGACGCTCGATGCGGCCGTGCTGTGCAAGATGGCCGAGCGCGGCCAGATTACGGGCGGCATCCTCGATGGGCCGCTGGCCTTCGACAACGCAGTCTCGCTCGAAGCCGCCCGCGCCAAGGGGATCCGCTCACCGGTCGCCGGGCGGGCCGACATTTTCATCGTCCCCGACATCGAGGCCGGCAACATGCTGGCGAAGCAGCTCGAGTACCTGGCGGGAGCGCAGATGGCGGGAATCGTGGTCGGAGCGCGCGTACCGATCATCCTCACCAGCCGGGCCGACAAGACGCTGTCGCGCCTCGGGTCGTGCGCGATTGCACTGCTGCTGGCGCGCCGCGGCCCTAGCCGTCCGCTGCCGCAAGCTCGGTGAGGTGCCGCCCGAGGGTCTCGAGGAAACGCGCGGCATCGCCGCCGAAGACCACGCGGTGGTCGCAGTTGAGCGTGCACAGGGCGTTGCCGCCCTGCACGGCCGCGACCGAGAGCAGCGCCGCGGCTCCCTGCGGAACGATCGACTCGAAGCTGTAGACCCCGGGAAAGACGCCGAGGTCCGACAGATAAAAAGTGGCGCCGCCGTATTCGGCGGGCGTGAGCCGCCGCGTGCGGGCTTTCTCGAGCAGCACGCGCCAGTCGCCGAGCAGCGCGAGCGGCGAGCGCCGCGCGACATCGCGCAGCACCGGCGTGATCAGCCCTTCGGGCGAATCGACGGCGATTCCGATGTCGATCCGCTCGCGCCGGGCGATCCCCTCGGGCGTGTAAGCGGCATTGAACAGCGGGTGCTCCGCGATCGTCAGTGCACAGGCCCGGGCGAGCAGCACGCTGAACGAGCGGCCGCCGGCCTTCGCCTTCGCGATCAGCGGACCGAGCGGCAGGGCCGCCGTGACGCGGAAGGTCGGAGTACCGACGGCGGCGATCATGGCCCGGGCGGTGGCCTCGCGGAAGCTCGTGTTGCGCTCGAGCTGATAGGGCGGTCCCGCCTTGAGATACGGGGCCGCCGCCTGGCGCGCCGCGACGACCACGTCCGCAGCGTGTACCGGAACGGACGTCGAACCGCCCTGGCCGAGGTCGACCCCGAGTTCCTGGGCGAGCCTGCGCGCGTAGGGCGAAGCACGTGTGCCGCCCGCCGCTGGCCTGAGTAGCACGCCTGCGGCGCCCGATTCTGCCGCCGACGGCGCAGTCGCCGCGGCAGCTGCCTGCGGTGCCGGTACAGTCGCGGGCGCTGTTCCATCCGTGCCAGGCGCTGCAGCGTCCGCGCCGTCGGTCGCCTCGGCGCACGTGTCCGCGGTGTACCCGATCGCCTGCCCGACCGGCAGCTCCGCGTCGACCGCTGCGAGGGGACCGCTCAGGAAACCGTCGCGAAACGCCTCGACGTCCATGATGGCCTTGTCGGTCTCGATCTCGGCGATCGCCTCGCCGTGCCTGACCGGATCCCCAACCGCCTTCAGCCACTTGACCAGCCGTCCGTTGCTCATCGTGTCCGAGAGCGCGGGCATGGCGATCGGATGCTTCATGCGGCCGCTTTCTCCCGCGGTCCGAGCAGCGCCCGCGCGGCGGCGGTGATGTCCGCCACCCGCGGAATGCTGGCGGCTTCGAGCGCGCCGTTGTAAGGCGTCGGGATGTCGAGCGCCGCGACGCGCTGTACCGGCGCATCGAGCGAGAAGAAGCAACGCTCCGCGAGGCTGGCGGCGATCTCGGCACCCGCACCCGCGTGCCGGCAATCCTCCTCGATGACGAGCGCGCGATGGGTCCTGTTGACCGAGTCGCTCAAGGTCTTCCAGTCGATCGGATTGAGGCTCCGCAAGTCGATGACTTCCGCCTCGATCCCGTCCCGGGCGAGCTCGGCTGCCGCCTCCTGCGCCTGCAGCGCCGTGCGCGAGTAGCCGATGAGCGTCAGGTCCTTGCCGGCGCGTCGGATCGCCGCCTGGTGCATCGGCGGCGGCTCCGCCATCGTGTCCACCGGACCTTTGGTAAAATAGAGCACTTCGTGCTCGAGCAGCACCACCGGCTCGTCGGACGCGATCGCCTGCCGCAGCTGCCAGTAGGCGTCCTGCGGAGTCGACGGCACCGCCACCCGCAGACCCGGGACGTTCATGAACATCGATTCGAGCCGCTGCGCGTGTTGCGCGGCCAGCTGGCGCGCCACGCCGCCCGGCACCCGGATCACGAGCGGCATCGGAAACTGCCCGCCCGACATGAAGGGGATCTTCGCCGCCCCGTTCACGATGGAGTCGAGCGCCAGCATCGCGAAGTTGATGGTCATGATCTCGACCACGGGCCGCATGCCGACCATCGCGGCCCCCACCCCGAGGCCGGTGAAGCTGTTCTCGGAGATCGGCGTATCGCGCACGCGAGCCTCGCCGTACTTGGCGTACAGACCTTCCGTGACCCGGTAACTGCCGCCATACAGACCGACATCCTCGCCGAGCACGAATACCGACTCGTCGGCCGCCATCTCCACATCGAGGGCCCGGTTGAGGGCCTGCCAGTAGAGCAGTTCCTGCGTCATATAGACCTCCTAGGCCTGCAACAGCTGTTCGTGGCGGCGGTTGCTGTTGAGGTGCTGCCAGGCGTCAGCCATCGTGGGCTGCGGGCTTGCGAGAGAGAACTGCACCGCATCCTCGACTGCCGCCTCGACCTCCTTCCTGATCTGCGCGACCTCCTCCTCTTCGAGATGCCCGACCGAGATCATGTGCTCGGTGAGGCGGGCGATGTTGTCGGGGCCCACTGCGGCCAGCTCGGCCGGCGTCGGATAGCGAAACTCGATCTCGCGCGCACCGATGGTGAGCGGATCGATCACCTGATAGGCCTTCACTTCGACCGGCGGCCGGTACGCGCCCGGATCGGCCATCGAATGTCCGCGGTAGCGATAGGTCTCGAACTCGAGAAATTGCGGGCCGCCGGCGCGACGGATGCGGTCGAGCGCATGCCGGGTCGCGTCGTAGACCTTCAGCACATCCATGCCGTCGATCTTTTCGGCCGGGATGTTGTAGGCGGCAGCGCGCTTGTAGACCTCGGGCACGGCCGAATGGCGGTGGATGTCGGTGCCGATCGCGTAGTGATTGTTCTCGCACACGAACAGCACCGGCAGCCGCCACAGCGCCGCCATGTTGAGAGACTCGTGAAAGGTTCCCTGGTTGACCGCGCCGTCGCCGAAGAAGCAGATCACCGATTCCGGCAGGGCACGCAGCGCGATCGCATAACCGATGCCGATCGCGATCGGATAGGTCTCGCCGACGATCCCGTAACCCCCCATGAAGCGCCGCTCGCGGTCGAACATGTGCATCGAGCCGCCCATGCCGCCCGACATGCCGGTTGCGCGGCCGAACAGCTCGGCCATTACGGCGCGTGGCGGTACTCCGCGCACCAGTGCGTGGGCGTGCTCGCGGTACGTGCTGACGATGTAGTCCGAAGGCCCGGCGGCGTTGATGACTCCGGCCGCCACGGCCTCCTCACCCGGGTAGAGGTGCAGGAATCCTACGATGTTGCCCTTCTGGTATTCCTCCGCCGCCCGCTCCTCGAAAACGCGCGACAGCATCATGTCACGCAGCAGACGGTGCATCTTCTCGCGTTCCATGAAACCTCCCGCGCCCGGCGCGCTCACGCACCCAGTGCAAAACCATAGCGCCGTACGGCGGCGCCCGGCGATAAGTAGATGACGCATCTTCCGTGCGCACTTCCCCGCATTCAGAGCGCGGCGACAAGCGCTGACAATCCCCGCGTCTATAGAGGGAATTTATGGAAAGCCGCCCCGACAGCGACATCCAGCGCCAGGTCGAGTCCGAGCTCTTTGCGTGTCCGGACGTGGATGAGACGGACATCGCGGTCAAGGTGACCGCGGGAACCGTCACCCTGACAGGCTACGCGCGCAGCTTCTTTGACAAGGTCGGTGCAGAGGATGCGGTGAAGCGCGTGCGCGGCGTCACGGCGGTCGCCAACGCCATCGAAGTGCGGCCGCGTTTGCCGTCGGCGGCGACCGATCCGGAGATCGCCCGCGCGGCGGTCGCCGCGCTCCAGCGCGTCCTGCCGCAATGTGGCGGGCGGGTCATGCCGCTGGTGCGCGCCGGCGTCGTAACGCTCGAGGGAGCCCTCGACTGGAACTGCCAGCGGGAGCAGGCCGAGCGTGCGGTGCGCGAGGTGCGGGGGGTGTCGACCGTGATCAACGCGATCGTGCTCACGCTCGGGGCGCGGGCGCGGGATACGCAGTGATGCGAATACCCAACGGCGATCGCCTGCACTAGTTTGTCGAGTGGAGTTAAAGGGTAAGAGAGAAGGAGGAAAGGAGCAAGTCATGAACGTCATTCGTTGGGAACCGTTCAGCGCAATGAACGACATGCTCAATCGCTTTCCGGCTTGGTTCGGCCAGTTTCCGCGCCTGCCGGCAACGTTCGAGACGAGCAATGAGTGGGCCCCTTCGGTCGATATCAGCGAGACCGAGGGCGAGTATTTGATTCGTGCCTCGCTGCCGGGTGTCACAAAAGAAGACACCAAGGTGACGGTCGAGGACGGGATGCTCACCCTGAGCGGCGAGCGTCAGCAGCAGGAAGAGCTGAAGGACGAGAAGTTCCACAAAGTCGAAAGCTTCTATGGCAGCTTCTCGCGCAGCTTCGCGCTTCCGGATGCCGTCAATGAGAAGGCCATCAAGGCCGACTCCAAGGACGGCGTGTTGACCGTCCACGTTCCGAAGGTCAAGGTCGAAGCCCGGAAACCGACCACGATCACGGTCCAGTAGCGAGTCTGCGAGTCTGCCGCGGGTGACGTTCTGCGTTGCCCGCGGTGTTTTTTAAGAGCAGCGATGTTTTCCTGAGAGCACCGACTTGAACAGCCCGATAAGCCTCGATGCGTCCCTGCTGCGGCGTTACGACCGGCCGGGGCCGAGGTATACCTCATACCCGACGGCGCCTCAGTTCCATGCCGCCTTCGGCGCGCACGAGCTGCGCAGCTATGCGGCACGCAGCAACGCGCTGCCGGGCCGGCGGCCGCTGTCGCTGTACGTGCACGTGCCTTTTTGCTTCAGTCCCTGCTTCTATTGCGGCTGCAACCGAGTGATCACGCGCGACCTGTCGCGCGGGGAGCGTTACGCCGACGACCTGCTCGAGGAGATCGAGCTGGTCGCGCCGCTCTTCGATCCCGGCCGCGAGGTGGTGCAGCTGCACCTCGGCGGCGGCACGCCGAACTTCCTCGGGTGCGAGCCGCTCGAGCGGCTCATCGCTGGCGCGGGCCGCGCATTCCGCCTGAGTGACGCCGCGAACCGCGACTTTTCCATCGAGCTCGACCCGCGCTCCCTGCCCGAGCCGCCGGCGGTGTATGCCGCCGCACTGGCACGGCTCGGCTTCAACCGCGCGAGTCTCGGTGTCCAGGACTTCGATCCGGACGTACAGCGTGCCGTCAACCGGATGCAGACCGTCGAGGAGACGCTCGATCTCATCGACGCGTGCCGCGACAACGGCTTCCGCTCGATCAACGTCGATCTGATCTACGGCTTGCCGGGCCAGACGCCGGAGCGGTTCCGGCGCACGCTGCGCACCGTCATGTCCGCGCGGCCCGACCGCATCGCAGTCTACGGCTACGCGCATCTGCCGACGCTCTTCAAGGCGCAACGGCGCATCGACCCGGCGGCGCTTCCCGACGCCGCGGCGAGGATCGAGCTGCTGCGCCTCGCAATCGACGAGCTGTCGGGAGACGGTTATACCTACATCGGGATGGATCATTTCGCCCTGCCTGGCGACGAGCTGGTGCAGGCGCAGGAGCATGGCGGGCTGCATCGCAACTTCATGGGCTACACCACGCATGCCGACTGCGACCTGGTCGGCATCGGCGCGAGCGCCATCAGTCATATCGCCGACAGCTATAGCCAGAATTTCCGCGAGCTCAAGACCTGGAAGGCGGCCCTCGCCGAGCGGCGTCTGCCGCTGTGGCGCGGGCTGGCACTCACTTTCGACGACCGGGTGCGCGCTAGCGTGATCGGTCAGCTGATGTGCCAGGGCGTGATCGACACGGAAGCGGTCCAGCAGAACCACGGCATCGATTTCCAGGCCTATTTCGCCGACGCGCTCGTGCAGCTGCAACCGCTCGCCGGCGACGGCCTGGTGCGCGTGACGCACGGGCAAATCGCCGCGACCTCTTTAGGAAGGCTGCTGTTGCGCAATATCGCGATGTGCTTCGATCGGTACCTCGCCGCAGCGCAGCCGGCGGCGGGGACGGCGCCGCTCTCGCGGGCGGTCTGAGCCACGCGGGCTCGTCAGCCGGCGGCCGCCTGCAGATCGAGCACGACCTCCTCGATATTCCCTTCGGTCGAGCGCACGCGAAATCCGAGCGAGCGCGCGAGCTCGAGCATGGCGGCATTCTCCATCAGTATGCTCCCCCACATCTCGCGCGTACCGCGCTCACGGCAGTAGCGGATCAGCTTGCGCATCAGGAGCGTCCCGAGACCCTGATCCTTGAGATCGGAGCGCACCAGCACGGCGAACTCCGCGGCGTTGTTGTCCGGGTCGGCGCAGGCGCGCGCCACGCCGAGGATCTCCCCGGCCTCGGGGCCGTCGGCGGCCACGACGATGAAGGCCATCTCGCGGTCGTAGTCGATCTGCGTGAAATGCGCGAGATCGGACTCGGGTAACTCGCGCACGCCGCTGAAGAAGCGGGTATAGAGATCCTCCGCCGACACCCGCGACAGGAAGCGCCGGTGATGGGAGGTGTCCTCCGGACGGATGGGCCGCAGCACCAGGCTCCGTCCGCGGTGCTCGTAGCGTTCCTCGAGCTCGCTCGGGTAAGGCCGGATCGCAAGGCGCGCGGCGGCGCTCACCGCGGCAGGCGCGAGGCGCACGCGTGCATCGAGAGCGATGACCCCGTGCTCGTCGGCGAGCAGCGGGTTGATGTCGAGCTCGGCAATCTCGGCGACCTCGCTCGCGAGCTGTCCGAGGCCGACGAGCGTCGCCTCGAGGGCCGTCATGTCGATCGCCGCCACGCCACGGGCCCCGGCCAGCAGCCGCGCGATGCGCGTCCGCGAGATCAGCTCGCGCGCCAGCACCGAGTTGAGCGGCGGCAGGGCGAGCGCCCGATCGGCGATGACCTCCACCGCCGTGCCCCCGCGCCCGAAGAGGATCACCGGGCCGAAGGTCGGATCGGCAGCGATACCCGCGAGCAGCTCGTGCGCGCCTCCGCGGCGGATCATCTGCTGCACCGTGAAGCCCTCGAGGCGTGCCTGCGGGCGCAGCGTCCGGCAGCGCGCCAGCATCGTCTGCGCCGCCTGCCGGAGTTCCTCCGGGCTCGCGATGTCGAGTGCCACCCCGCCCACGTCGGACTTGTGACTCAGGTCAGGCGAGAGGATCTTGAGGGCAACCGGAAAACCGACGGCGAGAGCCGCCGCGGCCAGTCCAGCTATGTCACGCACGATCCGGGTGACGACTACGGGGACGCCGTAGGCCGCCAGCAGCTGCTTCGACTCGGGCTCGGTGAGCAGCGTGCGTCCTTGCGCGAGCGCCGCGGCCACGATGGCGCGCGCGGCATCGCGGTCCGGCTCCGGTCCCTCGGGCCTCGAGGCGGGCGTCTGCACGAGCAGCGACTGCAGTTGCGCGTAGCGACTCACCTGCAGGAAAGCTTCGACCGCCTCCTCCGGCGTGGCGTAACCCGGCACCGCGGCGGTTCCCGGCAGCGCGGCCGCCCGCACTCCTTCTGCTCCGAGCCAGCAGGCAAACGCCGGGCGTGACGCCGCGGCGAGCAGCGGCGCACAGGCAGCCGCCACGGCGCCGGTCGAGGCCAGCGCCGTCGGCGCGTGGATGAGGAGCAGCGCATCGACGCTCGCATCACGCCAGAGCGCCTCGAGCGCGGCCACATAGCGCTCGGGGCGTGCGTCGCCGATGATATCGACCGGGTTGGCGTGCGACCAGCCGCCGGGCAGCACTGCATCGAGAGCCGCGAGCGTCTCCGGCGCGAGGGCGGCGAGCTCGCCACCGCCCTCCAGCAACGCATCGGTTGCCATCACCGCGGGTCCGCCGCCGTTGCTGACGATGGCGAGGCGCGGGCCGACGTACGGCTTGGCTTGCGTGAGAATCTCCGCCGCCTCGAACAGCTGCCGCGTGGTGCGGACCCGCAGCACTCCCGCCCGCCGCAGCGCTGCCTCGTACACGGCATCCGCTCCGGCGAGCGCACCGCTGTGCGAGGTGGCAACGCGCGCGGCCGCCGCCGTGCGGCCCGCCTTGACGGCGATCACCGGCTTGTTGCGCGCGGCAGCACGCGCCGCCGACATGAATTTGCGTGCCCCGGTTATCGACTCGATATAGAGCAATATGGCGCGCGTACTGCGATCCTTGCCGAGATAGTCGAGCAGATCGCCGCAATCGACGTCGGCGGCATTGCCGAGCGATATGCAGTGCGAGAATCCGACTCCGGACCCCTGCGCCCAGTCGAGCATCGCGGTCGTGAGGGCGCCGGATTGCGCTACGAAAGCGATGTTGCCGGCCCGCACGGTGGGGAGGTGCACAAAGCTCGCGTTGAGGCCGATTCCCGGCACCAACAGCCCGATGCAGTTGGGCCCGAGAATCCTGAGTCCGCAGCTGCGCGCCTCGCGCAGCATCGCAGCTGCCGGCGTGGTGCCGTCGGCAGCGGGCCGCTCGAGTCCGGCGCTGAGGACGATCGCCGCGCGGCAGCCGCGTGCGGCGAGCTGCGCTACGATGCCGGGGACGGTGGCTGCAGGTGTGCAGATCACCGCGAGGTCAGGTGTTGCAGGCAGCTGCGCGGCGTTCGGAGAGGCGCGCACGCCCGCAACGTGCGTGTGCCGCGGGTTGACGGGCCAGATCGGACCGCGGAACCCGCCGGCGAGAAGGTTGCGCATGACCGTGGCACCGACGCTGCCCTCGCGGTCGGACCCGCCGATGACGGCCACGGACTGCGGCGCCAGCAGAAACTTGAGGTTGTGGCCGCTCATGCAGATGCGGTCGGCATGCTACCCGGGACCCGCCCGGCTAGGGAATATTACGCATGCCATAGGTACAAGCCTTACTACCTGCTCCAGCAGCGCGCCGCTAGCCTCCCTTCCCCAAGTGCGGATCGTCGCAGCAAGAGGGGAGTCCCGCATGTCAAGCATGAAGGTCAACGCCCTGGCCAGGTTTCTCGCGGTCGCTGCCTGCACGGCAGCCGCAGCCGGAGCGGCTCCGGCTGCGCTCGCGGTGCCGAGCTTCGCACGGCAGACGGGCATGGCCTGCGAAGCCTGTCATACGGTGTTCCCCGAGCTGACGCACTTCGGGCGCGTCTTCAAGGCGAACGGCTACACGCTCACCAACCTCAAGCAGGTGCGCGACGTCACGGGGAAGAAGGAGGAGCTGCTGGAGCTCGCACAATTTCCGCCACTTTCCATCATGGCGCAGATCTCTTACACCGAGATGAAAACCCCGGTGCCCGATCTCGCCGCGGAGGGCGCTCCCGGTGTGGCGCAGAACGGCACGGCGGGCTTTCCGCAACAGCTGAGTTTCTTCTACGCCGGCAAGATCGCGCCGAACTTCGGCGCGTATCTTCAGCTCACCTATGCAAACGACACGGGCACGATCGGTATCGACAACTCGGACTTGCGCTTTGCGAGCGCGGCCGTGCTGCCGGATAACGGCACGCTCACCTATGGGCTGTCGGTCAACAACAATCCGACGGTGCAGGATCTGTGGAACTCGACGCCGGCGTGGGGCTTCCCGTATGCGGCGAGCAATGCCAACGTGAGTCCGCTCGCCGCTACCGCCATCAGCGGTCCCTATGCGCAGAACGTGGCCGGGCTGACCGCGTATCTCTACTGGAACGAGTCGCTGTACGTCGAGGCCGGTGGCTACCGCTCCGCCAAGCAAGGGGTGACGAATGCGCTCACCGGTGCCGCGGGACCGCTCGATGGCACCACCTCGAACGTCATCCAGGGTCTCGCGCCTTACTGGCGCGCGGCATACGAGTACAACTGGAGCAGAAATTCCCTGGAAGTGGGGCTCTATGGCCTCGACGTGAAGGTGCTGCCGGGCGGGACGCCGAGCGCCCCCTCGCCGCTCATCGGGCCGTTCAACCAGTTCGACGACGTAGCCGAGGATCTGGAGTATCAGTTCATCGGTGATCAGCACCTGTTCTCCGTGCTGGCGACCCACATCCACGAGTCGATGACGCTGAATGCGGCATTCGCGAGCGGCGCCTCCGCCAACCCCAGCGACACGCTGACCACGAGCGAGATCGCGGCCACTTATTACTACCGCCGCAAGATCGGCGGCACGCTCCAGTATTTCTCCACGACCGGCACGACCGACACCGGGCTCTATCCCGCACCCCTCCCCGGCGCTGCGGGGGTCGTCACCAGCGCCAACGGCTCGCCCGATACGCGCGGCTGGATAGCGGAGCTCAACTATCTGCCGTGGCTCAACGTCAAGGTATCGGCGCAGTACACCTGGTACGGCAAGTTCAACGGCGGCGGCTCCAACTACGACGGTGTCGGACGCAACGCCTCCGACAACAACACGCTGTATCTGCTGCTGTGGTTTGCGTACTGAGGTGGTCATCATGGTCAGATTCACATTGTGCTTGCTGGGCGCGGCAGCTCTTATCGCGGCGGGCTCGGCAGCGCGAGCGGATGAGCCGGATGCGGCTGCCCGGGCTCACGCTCAGCATATCGCCGTCACCGTCTGCGGTACCTGCCACGGGCCGAACGGCAACAGCACTCAGCCGAAGTTCCCGCGCCTCGCGGGTCAGAACGCCAACTATCTCGCCGCGCAGCTCAAGGCGTTCCGCGCTCAGACGCGGGGCGATCCGGACGCGATCGGCTACATGTGGGGCATGGCGAGCCAGCTCGATGACGACGCCATCGAGGCGCTGGCTGCTTACTACGCCGCGCAGAAGGCCGAGCCGAGCGCGAGCGGAGCTTCCGCCGCCATCAGCCGCGGACGCGAGATCTACGCAAAAGGAGTCGCCGCGCAGGGCGTGCCGGCCTGCAGCAGCTGTCATGGGCCGGATGCCCATGGACTGCAGGACTTCCCGCGGCTCGCCGGTCAGCACGCCCAGTACGTGCTGAAGCAGCTCGGCTCTTTCCAGAGCAACATGCGCAACGTCGCCATCATGCACGGCGTGGCGCAGAACCTGAATGTCGGCGACATGGATGCGGTCGCGGCATTCCTCGAGACTCAGCCCTGAGGCGGGCCGGCCCATGACCGCGATCCGACGCATTCTCGCCGCCGTCAAGGATCCTGCGGCACGGCGACTCCCCGGAGTGCGCAAGGCGGCGCGCCTCGCCGCGGCGCTCGGCGCCGAGCTCGTCCTGTTTCATGCCATCTCCGAGCCGCTGTACGTCGGCGGCCTCGATGGCGACCTTACGCTGCTGTACGACAAACCGTCCGACGTCGAGCGGCGCATGCGGGAGGCGCAGCTTGAGCGGCTGGAGCGCATCGCGCGCCGCCTGCGAGGCGCCGGAGTCAAGGTCGCGGTGAGCGTCGCATGGGATTTCCCGGCCTACGAAGCCGTCGTGCGCGAGGCCGCACGCCTCGGCGCCGGCCTCATCGTGGCCGAGCGGCATCCGGGGCGGCATCTCGCCGCGGGCTTGCTGCATCTCAACGACTGGGAGCTGCTGCGCCGCAGTCCGATGCCGGTGCTGCTCGTCAAGCAGGCACGCGCCTATCGTCGGCCGGTCGTGCTCGCCGCGGTCGATCCGGAACACACCTATGCCAAGCCGCTGCGGCTCAATCAGCAGATACTCCGGCTCGGGTCGGCGGTCGCGCGCGCGCTGCACGGTGCGCTGCACGCCGCTTATGCCTACGTGCCGCTGCCACTGACGGCTTTCTCCGCGGGCGCACTGTCGGACGCGGAGGTCCTCTCTCTTGAAGGGCGTGCGGCGCGCGCGGCGCGTGCCGAGCTCAAGCGCACGGTACGTGGGGCGGGAATCCCGCGCACCCGCCAGCACATCCTCGGCCGCCATCCCGTCGATGCGATCGCGGAGCTCGCGACCCGCACGCGCAGCTCGATCGTCGTGATGGGCGCGATCTCCCGCTCGGGTATCAAGCGGCTGCTGATCGGCAATACGGCCGAGCGCGTCCTGGACCGCCTGGGCTGCGACCTCCTGATCGTCAAGCCCGCGGGACTTGTCAGGCCGCCGCCGCGCGCCCGGCGTGGCGCCCGCTATTTCGGCATGCAACCACGGCTCTACTGAAAGCTCAGGAGCGGCGCGGCGACTGCCACGTCCAGTCGCGCACCTCCGGCAGATCCTGGCCTGCGCGTACCACGTACTCGTGGTGCTCCGAGAGCCGGTCGCGCATCAGCTGCCGTACGTGCGCCGCCCGGTAGCCGAGGCCCGGCACCCGGTCGATCACGTCGATCACGAGGTGAAAGCGGTCGAGATCGTTGCGCACCACCATATCGAAAGGTGTCGTGGTGCTGCCCTCTTCCTTGTAGCCGCGCACGTGGAGGTTGGCGTGGTTGGTGCGCCGGTAAGTGAGCCGGTGGATGAGCCACGGGTAGCCGTGGTAGGCGAAGATGACCGGCCGGTCGGTCGTGAACAGTGCGTCGAACTCGGCGCCGTTGAGGCCGCGCGGGTGCTCTTCGCGCGGCTGCAGCGTCATGAGATCGACCACGTTCACCACGCGGACCTTGAGGTCCGGGAGGTGCCGGCGCAGCAGATCGACCGCCGCGAGCGCCTCGAGCGTCGGCACGTCGCCGGCGCAGCCGAGCACCACGTCCGGCGAGCCCGCGCCGTCGTTGCTGGCGAACTCGAGTATGCCGATGCCCGCCTGGCAATGGCGCGCGGCGGCCTCCATCCCGAGCCATTGCGGCTCGCTGTTCTTGCCGGCGACGATGACGTTCACGCGGGCGCGGCTGCGCAGGCAATGGTCGGCGACACAGAGCAGCGTATTCGCGTCCAGCGGCAGGTAGACGCGCACTACGTCCGGCTTCTTGTTGATCACGACATCGATGAACCCCGGATCCTGGTGCGAGAAACCGTTGTGGTCCTGGCGCCAGACGTGCGAGCTGAGGAGGATATTGAGCGACGGGATCGATTGCCGCCAGGGGATGCGACGCGCGGCCTCGAGCCACTTGGCGTGCTGGTTGAACATCGAGTCGACGATGTGGATGAACGCCTCGTAACAGGCGAACAGGCCGTGCCGCCCGGTGAGCAGATAACCCTCGAGCCAGCCCTGGCACTGATGCTCGGACAGCACCTCCATCACGCGGCCGTCGGCGGAGAGATGATCGTCGCCGGGCTCGGAGTCCGCGACCCAGGTGCGGTTGGTCACCTCGAACACCGCATCGAGGCGGTTGGAGGCGGTCTCGTCGGGGCCGAACAAGCGGAAGTTGCGGGCCGCGGCGTTGGTGCGCAGCACCTCGCGCAGCCACCGCCCCAGGACGCGGGTGGCTTCCGCTGCGACCTCGCCCGGACGCTCCACGGACACGGCAAAGCCTGTGATCGCAGGCAACTCGAGCGGCACCGCGTGTGCTCCGCCGTTAGCGTGCGGATTGCTGCCCATGCGCCGTGACCCCTGCGGCGCGAGCTCGAGCAGATGCGCCCGCGGCGCGCCGCTCGCATCGAACAGCTCCTCGGGCTGGTAGCTGCGCATCCATTGCTCGAGCAGCCGCAGATGCACGGGGTTGGAGGCCACCTCGGCGAGCGGCACCTGATGCGCGCGCCACGTGCCTTCGATCTGAACGCCGTCCACGGTTTTAGGCCCCGTCCACCCCTTGGGGCTCTCGAGCACGATCATCGGCCAGCGCGGCCGCACCACCGCGCCCGAGCCGCGGGCGCGCTCGCGGAGCGCGGCAATCTCATCGAGCACCCGCTCGAGCGTCGTGGCCATCTGGGCGTGCATCGACCACGGCTCGTCGCCCGCCACGAAGTACGGCCGCCAGCCGTAGCCGCTCAGCAGGCTCTCGAGCTCCGCGCGCGGGATGCGCGCCAGCACCGTGGGATTGGCGATCTTCCAGCCATTCAAGTGCAGGATCGGCAGCACCACGCCGTCGCTACGCGGATTGAGAAACTTGTTCGAGTGCCAGGCGGTCGCGAGCGGCCCGCTCTCCGCCTCCCCGTCGCCCACCACGCAGGCGACGATGAGCTCAGGGTTGTCGAAGGCGGCGCCGAAGGCGTGCGCGAGCGAGTAGCCGAGCTCCCCGCCTTCGTGGATCGATCCGGGAACGTCCGGAGCGCAGTGACTCGGAATCCCGCCGGGGAAAGAGAATTGCCGGAACAGCCGCCTCATACCCTCGGCGTTGCGCGGCACCTCAGGGTAGAGCTCGCTGTAGCTGCCCTCGAGCCAGGTGTTGGCGACGAGGCCGGGTCCGCCATGGCCGGGCCCGATGACCGCCAGGATGCTCAGGTCGCGCGCCCGGATGAGGCGATTCAGGTGCGCGTACAGGAAGTTGAGCCCCGGCGTCGTGCCCCAGTGACCGAGCAACCGTGGCTTGATGTGCTCCGGCCGCAGAGGCTCGGCCAGCAGCGGATTGTCGAGCAGATAGATCTGGCCCACGGAAAGATAATTCGCGGCGCGCCACCAGGCGTGCACGCGCTGCAGCTCATCCGTGCTCATGTAAGTCGCCTCCAGCAACCGATGGCCCGACATGGTAACTCCCAGGTGTCAGGGGTTGCGGCGGCCTCGCAGCCGGAGCGTCTCGCGTCGGGGCGATCAGTGCGGCTGGGTTGGCGCTTGCGGTCCGGGCGCGCTGGCCGGCGGAGCCGGCGGCGGGCATGCAGCAGCCGTGGGCTTCTCCTCTCCGTAGACGTACCAGTCTACGCAGCCGTAATCCGTACGCCCCTCAACGTGCGTCTCGGCCGCGAATGGATCGAGCTCTACGCTCCGCCGGCCCGGCCGGTGCAGCGTCTGCGTGACAGTGTTCATCCGAGCTTCTCCTCGTCACTTCTCCGTCACTTCACGCACGCATACTCGGCGATGCGCTCCTCCGCCCACCATACGGACTAGCGCGTAACGAGGGGACAATCCGGCTAGGCACTTTCCACGATGCTGCTGCGCCGGGCCTCACATAGAGTCGCCCAGAGCGGCCCACAGCCTCGGGGAATCCATCATGGCGAAGCGCATCCGGCACGTACTCGTGGCGATCCACGACCTGCGGCATGCGCCGCGGAGCGAATTGCGCAAGGCCGGGGCACTCGCCAGGGCCGCGGGCGCGACGCTGGAGTTATTTCACGCCATCGACGAGCCCGACCCCGGCGCGAGCTGGCCCGAGACAGCGACGGCGGAGTTCGTGACCCGGAGGCGCGCCGCGATCGCCGCCCGGAGCCTGCGCCGGCTCGAGCGATTTGCGCGTGACGGGGCGTTACGCGGTGTCAGGGTGCGCTGCACCAGCAGCTGGGACTATCCGGCGCACGAGGCGATCGTGCGCCGTGCGCTCGCGAGCCGGGCCGGCCTGGTCGTCGCCGGCACGCGGCGCCACGCGCCCGGGGCGCGGCTGGTCCTGCGCAACACCGACTGGGAGCTGATCCGGCACTGTCCCGCGCCGTTGCTGCTGGTCAAGTCCTCACGCGACTACCGCCGCCCGGCGATCCTCGCCGCGGTCGATCCGTTCCACGCTCATGCGCGCCCGGCGGATCTCGACGCGCGGCTGCTCGAGGCCGGCAAGAGCTGTGCGCAGCTGCTGCACGGCACGCTGCACGTGTTTCATACCTACATGCCGCTCGTCAACGTCGCGATGGTGCCGCTCAGCACGGCGCCGATGCTGACGATCCCGCCGGAGGTGGAGGACGCGCACGGCGCGCAGATCACCCGCGCGATCGACCGCCTGGCGGCCGGCGCCGGCGTGCCGCGCGCCCGGCGTCACATCGACATGGGGGATGTCGCCGGAGAACTCCCAGCCGTGGCGCGCGAGACGCGCGCAGGTCTGGTGGTCATGGGCGCGGTATCGCGCTCGGCGCTCAAGCGCCTGTTCATCGGCAACGCCGCCGAACGGGTTCTCGACAGTCTCGAGTGCGACGTGCTGATCATCAAGCCACGCGGATTCAAATCGAAGCTGAGCCGCCGCCCGGCCATCGCCGTGTCGAGCTCGGCGGTCGCGAGGCCTTAGCTCAGAACTTCACCATCACGCCGGCGCCCCAGACAATCTCGCGCTTGACGAGATCCGGGTACCAGATGCCGCCCTCGTTGGCGCAGTTGTCGGCGCCGATGACGCTGCCGTTGTTGCACACGTAGCTCGAGGGCGCACCGGTGTTGCCCGTGGGCGGTGTCACCCCTCCCGCTCCCGTCCAGTAGGGCACGTCGGAATGGCGGAAGGTGACCTCGGTCCACCATGTGATCCACGGCTTCGGCATGTACTGGAAATTGAGCTGCGTGTCCCACTGGTAGAGCTTCTGGCCGGGGTTCTCCGTGAAGTAGGGTGAGCCGCTCGCCGCGGTCGCGCCGTTGATCGGCGGCATCAGCGCCAGGTAGCGGCCGGGGTTGTTCATGAAGCCGCCGCCGAGGGTCACCGCATACAAATCGTGGTTAAACCAGGTGCGATCGTAGAGCATCATCCCGAAAAAGTTGGCCTTGTTGGGCCCGTGCGAGCAGTGCACGCCCCCACCGTATTCACAGCCTACGTCCCAGGTGAACGACAGGGCCTTCTTCGAGATATCGAGAGGACCTCCGCCCTGCGGATCGTAGTATTTCCAAAGGATGCTGTCGTCCTCGTGGACGCGCGTCACGTTCGCGTAGTTGATGTAAGGGGAGCTCGGATTCGGCAGCCCGATGTCGGCATTGGGGTTGCCGCCATTGTTCGGCACGCCGCTGCCGCTCGCCAGGTTGTCCTGCCCGATCGAGTAGCTGTTCAAGACCAGCTTGAAGGCGTCGTTCGGAATCCACAGGATCTGCCCGCCCACGCCCGGGTGGGTGTTGTACTTGGCATAGGACTGCCAGCCGTTGATCAGCCAGGGCTCGATCTTCAGCGTCTGGGTCGGGAACCATTGCACCCGCAGCCCGTTGAAGAACCAGGGTGTGTTGGAGGAGACGAAGGACGGCTGGTAGACCCAGTTGTCGAAGTTGTAATAGCTGAAGAGACCAATGTAGGAGAGGAAGATGCCCGCATCCACGTTGAGCCCGTGGTTCACGTCGAAGTGGTAGCCGGCATTCGCCTCGGAGAGATACTTGTAGGCGCCCTGCAGATCCCACTCGCCCACTCCGAGGCTCGCATCGTTGCGCGGGGTCGTGACCGCATACAATCCCATCATGGAGAGGAAGCGCGCCTGGACGCCCTCCCAGTGGAAATTGCCGCCGAAGCTCACCTGCTCGGCCTGGAACTCGCCCGAGCGGAACTCCTCGGTCGAGCCGACGATGGTGTTGTCGACCGGATGGTTGAAGTCCTGGAGGTAATTCACGTCGAAGCGCACCTCCGGCGTGAAGA
>JASHQW010000266.1 GCA_030038875.1 Gammaproteobacteria bacterium
GTCATCGGCGGTATCGGCGTCTCGATCCACCAGCTCTGGCTCGTCTATCTCGGCTGCGGCCTGATCGGCGGCGTCGGCCAGGGGCTCGGCTACATCACGCCCGTTTCGACCCTCATCAAATGGTTCCCTGACCGGCGCGGCCTCGCCACGGGATTCGCCATCATGGGCTATGGTGGCGGGGCGATGATCGGCGCGCCGCTCGCCGACAAGCTGATGAAGATGTTCGCCACGCCGACCTCGGTCGGCGTATGGCAGACCTTCCTGGTGCTGGCGGCCATTTACTTCGTCTCGATGCTGCTCGGGTCGCTCGGCTACCGGCTGCCGGCGGAGGGATGGAAACCGGCCGGCTGGGAGCCGCCGGCTGCCACCGGGGCCAAGGTGCTGGTCACCCATCGGGACGTCGATCTCAACGTCGCCTCGCGCACGCCGCAGTTCTGGCTCGTCTGGTGGGTGCTCGCGCTCAACGTCACCGCCGGCATCGGCATCATCGGCATGGCATCGCCGCTCCTGCAGGAGGTGTTCGGCGGCCGCCTGATCGGCGTCAACGCCACCTTCGATCAGCTCACCCCGGCGCAGCACGGCGCGATCGCGGCGATCGCCGCCGGGTTCACGGGCCTGCTGTCGCTCTTCAACATCGCCGGCCGCTTCTTCTGGGCGTCGGCCTCGGACTATATCGGCCGCAAGGCCACCTACATGTTGTTCCTGCTGCTCGGGCTCGGTCTCTACGCGGCCATCCCCTCGCTCGCCGCCGCGCGCGAGCTGGCGCTCTTCGTGGGCTTCTTCTGCATCATCCTCTCGATGTACGGCGGCGGCTTCTCCACCGTCCCGGCGTATCTCGCCGATCTCTTCGGCACCCGCATGGTGGGCGCCATCCACGGCCGGCTGCTGACGGCGTGGTCCGCGGCCGGCATCTTCGGACCGGTGATCGTGAATTATCTGCGCGAGTATCAGCTCGACCACCACGTGCCGCGTGACCAGGTCTACAGCGTCACCATGTACATCCTCGCCGGGCTGCTCGCCGTCGGTTTCCTCTGCAATCTGGCGATCCGGCCCGTAGCGGACAAGTACCACATGACGCCGCAGCAGCTGGCGGCACTCGACGCGCAGCAGAAGGCGCGCGCGGGCGCAGTCGAAGTACGCCCGGCGCAGGCCCCCACGACCCCCGGCTGGGAGCTCGCCGCCGCGTGGGTCGCGGTCGGCATTCCGATCGCCTGGGGCGTGTGGGTCACCCTGCAGAAGGCGGTGATCCTCTTCGGATTCTGAGCAATATGCCCAGGGAGGGCCGGACATCGCCGGGACAGGTACATTCCGGGCGCGTCCCGCGCGCGGGAGACTTCGCGCCCAATACCCGTCTCATCCTGCTGTCGGCTTTCGCGATCGTGATCGGCGTGCTGAGCACGCTGGGCGCGGTGGTGCTCCTGGGCGCGATCCGGTTTTTCACCAACCTGTTCTTCTTTCAGACGCTCTCGTTCGCCGCCCGCTCGCCGGCCGAGCACCATCTGGGTCTCGCCGTGATGGCCGTGCCCGTCGTCGGCGGGCTGATCGTCGGTCTCATGGCCCGCTTCGGCACGGAGAAGATCCGCGGCCACGGAATCCCGGAGGCGATCGAGACCATCCTCTACGGCAAGAGCCGCATGTCGCCGAAGGTCGCGATCCTGAAGCCTCTCTCCTCGGGGATCGTCATCGGCAGCGGCGGGCCTTTCGGAGCGGAGGGGCCGATCATCGTGACGGGCGGAGCGGCGGCCTCGCTTCTTGCGCAGGCCTTTCACCTGACGGCCGCCGAGCGCAAGGCGCTGCTGGTGGCCGGCGCCTGCGCCGGCATGACGGCGGTCTTCGGCACGCCGCTCGCCGCGATCCTGCTCGCGGTCGAATTACTGCTGTTCGAGCTTCGGCCGCGGAGCCTGCTGCCGGTCGCGCTCAGCTGTGCGGTAGCGGGGTTCCTGCGCCCCGGCTGGACGAGCGCCGGGCCGCTCTTCCCGCTGGCAACGCCGCCGGCGACCTGGGAGGCTCTGCTCTCGTGCTGCGCCGCAGGCCTCATCTGCGGGCTCGCATCCTCGGCCACGACCGTGGCGCTCTACCGCGTGGAGGATTTCTTCGGCCGGCTGCCGATTCACTGGATGTGGTGGCCGGCGCTCGGAGGCGCCGTCGTCGGCCTCGGCGGTGTGATCGCGCCGCGCGCGCTCGGGGTCGGCTACGACGTGATCGGCGATCTGCTCGCGCACGACCTCGTCACCTCGGCGGCGTTGTCGCTGCTGCTCGTCAAGTTCGTCATCTGGGTCGTAGCGCTCGGCTCCGGCACCTCGGGCGGTGTGCTGGCGCCGCTCCTGATGATCGGCGCGGGACTCGGCTCGGTGCTGAGTGCGTGGCTCCCGGGCGGCAGCCCGCAGCTCTGGGCGCTGGTGTGCATGGCCGCGATGCTTGCCGGTACCATGCGCGCGCCGCTCACCGCCGTGGTGTTCGCCTTCGGTCTGACGCAGGACGCCAACGCCTTCCTGCCGACCATCCTCGGCTGCGCGACCGCGTATGGTTTCACGGTGATCGCGATGCCGCGCTCCATCCTCACCGAGAAGATCGCCCGCCGCGGCCGCCACGTGTTTCGCGAGTACGGGGTCGACCCGCTCGAGCGGCATTTCGTCGACGAGGTCATGACGCGCGCGATCGTCAGCATCCCGGCCGCGCTCACCGTAGCCGAGATCCGCAGCCGCTACTTCGGCAGAGCGCAGCATCATCGCGCTTACCCGGTCGTCGACGACGGCCGGCTTCTCGCGATGGTCGATCGCGAGGTCGTGAATCGCATGGCCGCGAGCGATGCGCTCAAGACGCTCGGGGGCTTGATCAGTGGCTCGCCTCTGCCCGACTATGCCTTGCCGGGCGAGACCTGCCGTGCGGTCGCACAGCGGCTCGCGGCAGCCGGGGAGGAGAGACTGCCCGTGGTGGACGATCCGATCTCGCTGCGCGTGGTCGGCATCGTCAGCCGCAGTGACCTCTTGAAGCCCATGCGTGCGCAGCACGAGGAGGAGTCGCTGCGCGAGCGGGTGTTTCATGTCGGGGGCTCGGCGCGCGCGGCGGGCGGGAGAGAGAGCTCACGGTGAGACGGCTCGAATCGCGGCTTCCTCGCACCTCTCGGGTCCGCCCGCCACGCGGCCGTCCGCGCAACGCGAGCATCGACCGGGCGGTGGTCGCGGCCGTGCTCGAGGTACTGAGGACTCGCGGCTACCAGGCGGTGACCATGGCCGGGATCGCGCGCAAGGTGAAGCGCGCCCGTGCGAGCATCTACCGCCGCTGGCCGAGCAAGCCGTACCTGGTCGCCGACTGTCTGGTGAGCACCCTGGGCGCGAGCCCCGCTCCGGACACGGGCTCCCTGCGCGGGGATCTGCGTGCGGCCGTCGGCACGTTGCAGCGCGCGTTCGCGGGGCCGTTGAAGCAGGCGCTCCCGGGCCTCGTGGCCGACATGGCCCACGACCCGGAACTTGCGCAGGCCGTGAGGCGCCAGGTGCTCGCGCCACGGCGCAAGTCGATGCGCGATGCGCTCGACCGCGCCCGGGGTCGCGGCGAGGCCAGCCGCGCCCTGGACGTCGAGTTACTGCTCGACCTGCTCGCCGGGCCGTTCTATTTCCGCACTCTGTTCGGACACGGACGGGTCGATCGCCGTCTCAGCCGGAGCGTCGTCGACCACGTTCTGAAAATCGTCGAGCGAAAGTGACCAGAAGCGGGAGGCAGAATGCTCGGAGGGGACCGATTTCACTAAGCCTCCCGCCCCTGGTCTATGGGCGGATGCAATGCAACACGCGTGCCACGGTGCTCAGACGCGCTGAGCGGCGTGGAGTCAGGGACTTAGCGCCGCCGTAACCGGCAGCAACGATTCCGCGCCGCCCGATCGAAGTGCAGCCGCTTTTGACCGCGCACGGCGTTGGTGCATCAGCGGCGTGACACGCTCGCGTGCATTGAAGCGCTAACATCCTCGCTGACAATTCATTACGCGTTGCGTGAGCTGCTGCCGTCAACCTGCCCGGGAGCCTCTCGTTCCTTGAGGCAGGCGGCGCACGCGCGCCGCGCGCCGGTTCTGTTAAACGATGCGAGGTTTGCCATGAAGACCTGGTTGCTTCCGCTTGCCTGTCTCGGCGTCTTCAGCGTATGTGCCCGGGCCCAGGACGCGCCCACTGCGCCGCCGCAGGGACAGACGGTGCGCGCAGCGTGCGCGGCGGATTTAAAGAAGTTCTGCGCCGGAGTGGAGCCTGGCGGCGGCCGCATCCGTGCGTGCATCGCGGAGCACCGCGACGAGCTCTCCGACGGCTGCCGCAGTGCGCTCCAACAGGCGCGCGCGCACCGGCTGCCACCCGGCGGTCAGGGCGCTGCGGAGCAGCCCGCACCCCCACCCAAGCCGCAGCAGTAGCCGCACGCGCGGCCTGGTCTGCTGGCTCTATCGAAGGAGACGGGCTGCGGCTACAGTCGGCCTGACATGAACGACCCGGTGTTCGCGGGGATCGAGACGGGAGGCACCAGAATCCGGGCCCGGATCGTGGATGCGGGCGGCGACGTTCTGGCCGACGAACGCTGGCCCACCCGCACTGCGGACGCGGCACTCGAGGATCTGGTCGCCTTTCTTGCCAGGGCCGCGGCCGGGCGGACGCTTGGCGGCATCGGCATTGCTGCCTTTGGGCCGCTGGTGCGCGACCGGCTTTCCCCGGACTATGGTCGTGTGCTCAACACTCCCAAGCCTGGCTGGAGCGGCTCGAATCTCCGCGCCGCGCTCGCTGCGCGCTTCGCCGTGCCGGTCGCGATCGACACCGACGTCAACGCCGCCGCGTGCGCCGAGTGGCAGCGCGGCGCCGGGCGAGGCGCTCGCTCTCTCGCCTATGTCACCGTAGGCACCGGAATCGGCGGCGGTCTCGTGCTGGAGGGTCGAGCGCTCGAGGGCGCGCTGCATCCCGAGATCGGCCACCTGCGCCTGGAGCGCAGGGGGCACGACCGGGCGGCGAGCGTCTGCTCTTTTCACGAGAGCTGCGTCGAGGGCCTCGCTTCGGGACCGGCGATCGCGCGCCGCCTGGGCGCGGACCGCACGCTTGGCTGTGATCCCGCAATCCTCGATCTCGTGGCCGGCTATCTCGGCGATCTCGCCGCGATGCTGGTGCTCGCCTGGTCGCCCGAGCGCATCGTCTGGGGCGGCGGTGTCATGGCGACACCCCGCTTGCTCGAGCGTCTGCGCAGCGCTCTCGGCCGGGCGCTCGGGGCTTACGGAGTGGGCGAAGCGGCGGCCGCGGCGGATTTCTGCGTTCTCGCGGCGCTCGCGGATTCGGGTCTCGAGGGGGCGCTGCTGATGGCGAGAGCGTTCGCGCCGCGTTGACGGGCCGGCCCCCTCGCGACCTACGGCTCCTGGGTGGTCTTGAGTGCTTGCGGCGCGGATGCCTCCGGCGAGCCGCCGAGACGCGAGAGATAGTCGGCCAGGCCCGCGATGTCATCGCGGTCCAGACGGGCGAGCAGGCGGATATGCGACGGCGGGAAATTCGGGCGGCGGCCGTCGACCGCGTCGTAGATCTGCCTGCGAAGATACTCGTAGTGCTGCCCGGCGAGGCGGGGCATGGCGCGGGCTGCATCGCCCTGCGCCGCCCGGCCGTGGCAGGCGCGGCACGAGCGCAGGTAAGCCGCCGCACCCCGCTGCAGGAGGCTGCCGTCGCCGGTACCGATGCCGACGTCACGATCGAGCTGACTGATGTACGCGGTCACATCGGCAATCGCCTCGGGGCTGAGCGAGTGCTGGTCGACGACGGCCTGCATCCGGGGATCCCAACGCCGATCGTAGCGGTAGTCGACGAGCTGCTTCTGCAGCACCGAGGCATGCTGGCCGGCGAGCCGCGGCACGAGTCCGTCGCGGGTCCCGCCCCCGTCTGATCCATGGCAGGCGGCACAGCCGGTAAAGACCTCCGCGCCCCGCTCGAGGTTCGGTGTGCTGTGCCGGATCTGCGCCAGGACCTGCTGCGCGGTGGAGAGCGCACGCACCTCGATCGGCAGCGAGCTGAGGAGCAGCAGCGCTGCGCCGGCGACCCGGAGCCATCGATACGATCCTTTCCGCACAGCGTTCGTATACCGCCCGAAGCCGCCGGCGGCCATACGTATCTGCCTAAGGGGGCGTCGAGGCCCCCCGCGCGTGCAGCGCCATGAAGATCAGCGCCCATCCGCCGAAGATCATATTGATGCCGACGATCAGCCCGAGTGCCCAGAGCGCCGTGCCCGGCAGGCCCGCAAAGAGCAGCAGTCCGAGCCCGACGTCGATGATCCCGCTCGAGAGCATCCAGCCCCAGCGCCCCGAGAGAGCGCCGCGATGCTCGAGGGCGTAGAGGATCGTGACCGTGCCTTCGACGAGAAGGAAGGCAATCAGCACGGCGGTCAGCGACATCGTTCCCTGCACCGGCCACCCGAGGAGCAGCGCGCCCGCCACGATGCCGACCAGCGCCGAGATCAAGGACCACCAGAACCCGGCCACATGCCGCGCGCGCAGCGTCGCGATGAGTCCTACGACGCCGCTGATGAGGAGCAGCCAGCCGAAGAACACGGCCGCGGCAACCGAGGCGATCGCGGGCGCCATGAGCGCCAGCACGCCTAGCACGACGAGTGCAATGCCTTCGGAGAGGAACAGTGCCCAGTGGCGGCCGATCGCGCCGCCGAGGGCGCGGACCGCGCCTGCTTCATCGGAGGGAGCTGACATGTGGGTGGACTCCTCAGTGGTGATACGTGACCTCGAACCGGTCGGGCTCGCTCCAGGGGTCGCCGGCTCTAGCGGACGGCGCGAAGCGTACCATCGTCCCCGTCAGCCGCTCACCCTGCAGCGTGAAGCGCAGGTAGTGGAAGTTTACCGACGTCTTGAGCCTCGATAACTCGCCGGACATGCGCAGAACCGGCAGCGGCTCGGCCCCGCCGCCTCCGCTCACGAGGTAGGTGACGCCGTCGCGCTCGAAGCGCTCGTAGTTATGGATGTGGCTGCCGACGACGATCACGCGCGTGCGCAGGCTCGGCGCCCTGGCCGAGAGGTAGCGCTGCACCTCGGCCTCGTCCTTGGCGCGCGGGAAGATCGGGTCGCGCACGGGTGGGTAGTGCAGCAGGACGAGGATGAAGCGGACGTGTGCATCGGAGTCGCCGTCGCTGATCTGCCGCTCGAGCCACGCCCGTTGCGCGCTGCCCGGCTTGAGCGACAGATCGGAATCGAGTACCAGCGCCAGCAGCGAGTCGCCCAGGGCCACCGAGTACCAGCGGTAAGGGCGCAGCGACAGCGGCTCGAACGTGCGCCACCAGTTCTCGAGACAGGGACTGTCGTCGCGGCGGGCCTCGCAGCCGCGGAACTCGTGGTTGCCGAGAGCCGGGAAGACCGGGATCTTGCGCCGCGACCACTCGGCCGTCTCGCTCTGGTACGTGGCATAGTCGTCCGCGGCGTCGCCCTCGTAGACCAGATCGCCGCCGATGAGGATCGCCGCCGGGTTCTCGCGGCTGATCGCCGCGACGAGCGCGCGCCGCGCGGGTGCGTTCGCCACGTGATCGAGCTGCGTGAAGCGCGTATCGCCGTAGACGACGAACGTCAGCGTAGCCCCCGGCGCCGCGACGTGGAAGCGCGGCGGCCCGTCGCTGGCGCACGCCAGAGCGCACGGCGCGCTCACACACCAGGCGAGCAGCAGAGCGCCGCGCAGTCTCAAGCTCAGAACCTTCCCCGGTAGGAGCGCTGCCCGTTCGGGGTCTCGCAGGCGACGTCGAGCGTCGCCGCTTCCTGTGTGGCGGGATCGAACTTGCGGCCGTCGCCGTCGACGAACTCCGCGCCCGCGAGCAGGGCCGCCTCGGTGATCCCCGGCCTGATGGTCTCGACGTCGCGCGTGTAGCCCGCTGAGATCCCCTGCGCGTTGATGCTCAGCTGACAATGGGTCCAGGCGTAGGGGTCGGCGTTCTGCACGCGGAAGAGGACGAGCTTACGGTTATAGCCGACGGTGGCGGCGAGCCCGGCGCCGTTGCCGGCCGGCTGCGCAATCGCGGTCTCGGGAGAAATCGCCCGGGCGGGCTCGGCAGGCGCCGGGTGCTGCGAGCTCAGCCGCCAGATGAGCACGCCAGCGCACACGACGGCGATGACGAGAATGCCCGAGAGCTCGACGGGAGAGGAGCTGCGGCGGTTCGGCCGGCCGCAATGCGGACAGGCGATCGCCGCGGACGAGACGTCCTGGCCGCAGTCGGGGCATTTGCGCAGGCTCACGGGGCCGTATTTTGTCGCCTCCGCGGGCCGGTCGTCACCTCAGTGGGGGCAAAATCGCAGCGGCGCCGTCCGGCAGCGCGCCGGACGCGATCTGCGGCAACCAGCCGCGACGGTCTCGCGGCGCCTTCGTCTGCCGCGGGCTAACGGCCATGCCGGAACCCACGTGGCGCCATGCGGGTGGGTGAGCATCCGGGTCCCTAAGGGAGGGTCGCGCCGGCGGCGCGCGGTACGCGGGCGAGACGCTCGCCGACCGCGGCGCGGGCGCCGGCCTGATCGTGCAGCATCGCGCCGAAAACCTCGGCGGGCTGCGGCTCGCAGCAATAGTATCCCTGCCAGTGATCGCAGCCGAGGGCGCGCACGCAGCGCAGCTGCTCCTCGGTCTCGACTCCCTCGGCCACCACCTGCAGTCCCACACTGTGGGCGAGCGAGATGATGGCCCGCACGATCGACTCGTCGGTGCGGCTCGTGGCGAGGTCGCGGACGAAGCTGCGGTCGATCTTCAGCTTGTCGATCGGGAAGCGGCGCAGGTAGCTCAGGCTCGAGTAGCCGGTGCCGAAGTCATCGACCGCGACGGTCACGCCCATCTTGCGCAGCTGCTTCAGTACGCCCACCGACTCCTCGGGGTTGGTCATGACCGCGCTCTCGGTGAGCTCGATCTCGAGGCAGCGGGCGTCGAGGTCCTCGGCGGCGAGCGCCGAGCGGATGACCTCGACCAGGTTCTGATGGCGAAATTGTGTGGCGGACAGGTTGACCGCGAGGCGGATCTGCGAGCCGTGGTCGAGCTGCCAGGCGGCGGCGTAGCGGCAGGCTTCGCGGATCACCCATTCGCCGAGCGGAATCATGAGCCCGGTCTCCTCGGCGAGCGGAATGAAGGAGGAGGGGCCGATCACGCCGCGCAGCGGATGGCGCCAGCGCAGCAGCGCCTCGGCGGTGATGATGCGGCCGGTCTTGGCGGACATCACCGGCTGGAACGACAGCTCGAACTCGCCGGCCGCGAGCCCGCGGCGCAGATCGTTCTCGAGCGCGAGCCGCTCGTGCATCGAGTCGGTCATGCCGCGCTGGAAGAACTGCACCTCGCCGCCGCGCTCCTTGGCGAGCGCCATTGCGACCTCGGCATGGGCGAGCAGGTCGTCGACGCGGCGGCCATCGTCGGGCCACACGCTGACGCCGATGCTCGGGCGGACGCTGACATCTGCGCCGTTGATGGAGAAGGGCTCGCGCAGCTCGGCGAGGATGTTGCGCGTGACCGTCTCGGCATCGACGCGGGCCGCGAGGCTGTCGATCAGCACCACGAACTCATCGCTCCCGAGGCGCGCCAGCAGATCCCCGGGGCGCAGCACCGAGCCGACCCGGCGCGCGACCTCGGAAAGCAGCCAGTCGCCCGCGCCATGGCCGAGGGAGTGATTGAGCGAGCTGAAGTGATCGAGATCGAGCACCGCGACGGCGATGGCGCGCTCGGGGCGCCCGGTGTCGGTGACCGCCTGGGCGAGCCGCTCCTTGAAGAGCAGCCAGTTCGGCAGCCCCGTGAGAGAGTCGTGGGTCGCGAGGTACTGGAGCCGCGTGTGCACTTCCTCGAGCTCGCGGGCGCACTGCGCGGTACGGTCGGCGAGGCGTCGCTCGTAGAAGACGGCGATGCGGGTGATGGCGAGGATCGCGAACCCTGCGGCGCCCAAGGCGGCTCCGAGCAGCTGCCGCCCGCCATCCGGGCCCTGGCCGAAGCTGCCGAAGCCGAGCGTTCCGCCCTGCCAGGCGCTCAAGGGCATCAGCAGGAGCGCGGCGGCGCCGAGGAGCCCCGCGGCCGCCTTGCCGGCGAGGCCGGTCCAGGAGGGCTTCGGGCCCACGCGGTAACGCAGCCAGAACGCGCTCGTGAAGGCGGCGAAGGCCAGGGTGAGAGAGAGGATGAGGGGGCGGACGATGCCCCCGGCAGGGCGCGCTGGACCGAGCGCGGCGACCGTAGTCCAATAGGTCGCCGAGATCCCTGCCGCGGCCGCCGTGCTCCCGGCCAGAATTCTCGAGGTGCTTGGCTCGCTCCCTGCGAACACCGCGAGCATTCCCATGAGGTCGAGCACGGCGACCGCGAGCGCTGCGAAAAGAATCGTGAAGTCGGTTTCGGCCCAGCTCTGCGTGCCGAGGGCGAGCAGGCCCACCAGATCGAGGCACCACAGCCCCGCACCAAGCGCGAGTGCACCGGACACAGTCCTGCACAGCACGCGCCGGCGCGAAGAGGCCGACAGGCGTGTGGTCACATCCAGTGTGGTTTGGGAAGCAACTAGGGCGATCACTGCCGCTAGCATTGCGAGCCACCCATCGACCGTCACGCCAATTACCGTCCGTGGTTGTCAACGCCTTCCATGGCTATGCAAGGTACATGGACGGGTCCCGTCATTGAATTGCAATGATTGGGTAAAGCCCCTGGGGAAATTGTGTAGCGGTTTTCCGCGAGTGCCGGCGGGCGCTAGCGCAAATTTCGATGGCGCCAGCGAAAATCTCGATAGGCCGGCTCAGATCTCGATAATCTTGTTGCGGACTGCGTACTTCACGAGATCCGAGAGCGATGCGAACTGCATCTTCCGCATTATGTTGCTTCGGTGGGTCTCGGCGGTCTTGACGCTGATGCCGAGCGCGCGCGCCACGTCCTTGTTACTGGCGCCCTCAGCGAGCAGCTGCACGATCTCGCGCTCGCGCGCCGAAAGAATCTGCACCGTCTCCTGCGCCTCGCCGGCGCCGCCGCGCAGGTAGCCCTCGAGGACGAGCCGCGCGACCTTGGAGGTGAAGAACGTCTGTCCGTCGAGCAGCGCCTCGACGGCGCGCACCAGGATCCGCCCCGCGTCGGATTTCAGCACGTAGCCGCGGGCTCCGGCGGCGAGCACCTCGCGCACCAGCTGCTCGGACTCGTGCGCGGTGAGGATCAGCACGCAGGTCTCCGGCCGAGCGGCCAGGATGCGGCGGGTCGCATCGAGCCCGTTGAGCTCCGGCATGCTGAGATCGAGGATGGCGACGTCGGGCTTGTGGGTCGCGACGAGCTCGACCGCATCGCGGCCGTTATCGGCCTGTGCTACGACGCTCCAGCGTCCGACGTCGGCGAGCGTCGCCACTAGTCCGCGGCGCACCATTTCATGGTCGTCGGCGATGACGATGCGGGCGGTTTTTCCCTTCTCAGGCACTCCGTGCCTCGGAGAACGTCTGCAGCGGTACCGTCGCGCGGACGCGCGTTCCCCCGCCCGCCGACTCCACCGTGAAGGTGCCGCCCACCTGGCGGATGCGCTCGCGCATGCCGGCGAGCCCGACCCCAAGCGTCGGCACGCCGGGCGCCCCGCGCGCCGGATGATCGCGGGCGATGCCGCGCCCGGCATCCTCGACCTCGAGGCTCACGGAGCTCCCCAGCACCTCGAGACGCAGCGCCACCCAGGGGCTCGCCGAGTGCCGCTGCACGTTGGTGAGGGCTTCCTGTGCGACGCGGAACAGCGTGAGCTCGTTGGCGCTCGAGAGGCGCGGCATCGATTCCGGGAGGTCGAGGCGCACCTCGAGGCCGCTGCGTTCCCGCAGGCCGTCCGCCAGCCAGCGCAGCGCGCTCACCAGACCGAGCTCATCGAGGAGCGGCGGGTGCAGCAGGTAAGAGGCGGTGCGGATCTCGGTCGAGCATTGCCGCGCGAGGCGCACGGCGTTCTCGAGCAGCTCGCGCGGCTTGGAGCTGAGCGACTTGGTGGCCTCGGAGAGGCGCGCCAGGTCGAGCTCGAGCGCGGCGAGCGTCTGACCGGTGGAATCGTGCAGCTCGCGGCCGATGCGCCGGCGCTCCTCGTTCTGAATGCGCGTCAGCTCCCCGGCGAGCACCTGCAGGTCGGCGAGCACCTGCTCGCGCTCGAAGTTGAGCAGCACCTGCGCCACCTGGTCGGCGACCGGGCCGGCGAAGTTGGTCTCGTCCGGGTGCCAGCTGCGCGCGCTCTCGAGCTGCCCGATGCTCACGACCCCGATGAGCTCGCCCGAGCGGCGAATCGCCGCGACCAGGAGCGCGCGGGAAGGATTGCCGATGGCCGGTGTCGCCTCCGTCAGCTCGCGCCGGCGCATCTCGGGCGTAAAGGCCATACCCGCACCGTCGATGACGCGCTCGTTGCGCAGCGCGGGCAGGTACAGTGCGCCGCTCGTCGGCAGCTTCGGCAGCTCGCCTTCGCGCACGCCGCTGCCGCGCTCGTAAAACGCGGTGCAACTGAGCATCCCACCCTCGACGAGCCAGATCGTCACCCGGTCGGCCCCCATGACCTGAGCCGCGTCGACACAGATGCCCTCGAGCGCGGGCCTGACTCCGTTCCAGCCATCACTGGTGCTGCGGCTCGCGACGCGCAGCAGCATGTCCGACTGACGCTGGGTGCGTACGACCCGCGCCGCCTCCGCCTCCTCCTGCTGTTTGCGCGCGGTGATGTCGCGCATGACGGTCTGCACGGCGGCGGCGCCGCCGTACTCGATGCGCACGCCCTGCACCTCGACCCAGATGATGCTGCCATCGAGCCGGCGGATGCGCGCCTCGCGCGGGGCGGCCGCCTGCTCGAGCTCGAGGACCTTGCGCGTACGCTCGGCGAGCACCTTGCGGTCGGGCTCGAGCGCGAAGGACATCACGGAGATGCCGCTCAGCATGTCGTCGGGCTTCGCGCCGATCAGGAGCCGCGCGGCGGCGTTGCCGAAGAGCAGGTCCTGCCCGCGATGCACGAATACCGCCTCGGGCATCGCATCGACCAGCGCCCGGTAGCGCCCTTCGCTCTCGCGCCGCTCCTGCTCGGCGCGCTTGGTTTCCGTGAGGTCGTGCACCACGGCGAGCGTCAGCAGGTTCCTGCCTTCCCTGAGGATGCTCAAGTCCACCTCGGTAGGGAAGGTCGCGCCGCTGTCGGCCCGCCTGTGTGTCCATTCGAAGCTCGCGTTGCCGTCGCGCATCGCCTGCTCGATACGCCGGCGCCGCTCGAGCTCCGACGGCTGTCCGCCCGGCTGTAGGGGCGGCGAGATCCTCTCGGGCGTGAGGGCCCGCACCGCGTCCTGGTCCGCCAGTCCGAACATCCGCAGCGCGGTATCGTTGGCCGCGATGAAGTGATCGCCTTCGCCGAGGAACACGCTGAAGGAGGT
>JASHQW010000267.1 GCA_030038875.1 Gammaproteobacteria bacterium
CGTGGGTGTAGAGGCCGCGAAACAGCGCCACGCACTGGCGCACCGTGAGGAAGTCCTGCAGCGCGGTCTTCTGGAAGAGGATGCCGGCCTCCTCGCGAAAGCGCGCCCCGAGAGGCTCGCCGCGGTAGCGCACTTCGCCGGAGGTCGGCGGCAGGATTCCCTCCATGATCTCGACCGTGGTGGTCTTGCCGGCGCCATTGGGACCGAGGAGCCCGAAGCAGATCCCCTCCGGCACGTGGAAGCTGACGCCATCCACCGCGGTGGTCGCGGGGTACTGCTTGACGAGGCTCAGCACTTCGAGAAGGGGTGGGCTCACGGTCGCGCGATCCTAGCGGATCGCGACATGGACGTCTTGAGGCGGGGTGTTACAAGCGTGGGTGCGCCGCGGCCTTGCTGCGTGGTGCACGACGTGTACCATCAGCCGCATGACTACCCGCCAGTACGAAAAGTCCGAGCGCGTCGACCTTGCCGACGAGGCCGTGCACTGGGATCTCGGCAGCTCGCTCTCCTACGGGGAGTACCTGCACCTCGACAAGCTCCTGAGCGCGCAGCACCCGCTCACGGGCGAGCACAACGAGATGCTGTTCGTCATCGTGCACCAGGTGTCGGAGCTGTGGATGCGCCTCATGCTGCACGAGCTAACCGCCTCGCTCGCGTGCGTGCGGCGCGACGACCTCGACCCGGCGCTCAAGATGATGGCGCGCATCTCGCGCTCGCAGAACCAGCTGCTGTCGGTGTGGGATGTGCTCTCGACGCTGACGCCGTTCGAGTACTCGGCGTTTCGCAACGCGCTGGGGCGCTCCTCCGGCTTTCAGTCGGTGCAGTACCGCATGCTGGAATTCCTCTTCGGCAACAAGAACGCCGAGATGCTCGCGGTGCACCAGCGCGACCCGCAAGCCTATGCGGCTCTCGAGGGCGCGCTGGCCGAGCCCTCACTCTACGACGAGGTGCTGCGGCTCTTGAGCCGCCGCGGCTACGGAATCCCGGAGGATTACCTGTCACGGAACTTTCGCGAGCCCTATGTCGCGAGCAAGCAGGTAGCCGGCGCCTGGCTCGGCGTCTACTACAACTCCGATAAGGACTGGGATCTCTACGAGCTCGCCGAGCGGCTGGTGGACCTCGACCACAACTTCCAGCTGTGGCGCTTCCATCACCTGAAAACGGTGGAGCGGATCATCGGCTACAAGCCGGGGACCGGCGGCACCGGGGGCGTTTCCTATCTCGCCAAGGCGCTCGAGCTCAAGTTCTTTCCGGAGCTGTGGCAGATCCGCACTTCGATGTAGGTCTCAGCGCGACCCCACGGTCTCCGGCCGCTCGCGATAGTAGTCCGGGAACAGCTGCTTGAGATTTCTGATCTTCGGCAGATCGTTGAAGACGATGTAGGGCTGCTGCGGGTTCTTGAGGTAATAGTCCTGGTGATAGGACTCCGCGGCATAAAAGCCGTTCAGCGGGTCCACGCGCGTTACGATCGGCTGGCGGAACACCTTGTTCTGATCGAGCTGCGCAATGTAGCTCTCGGCGATGCGCTTCTGCGAATCGTCGGCGTAGAAGATGACCGAGCGATACTGCGTGCCGACATCCGGCCCCTGGCGGTTGAGCTCGGTGGGGTCGTGCGCCACCGAGAAGTAGATCTGCAGCAGCTCGCCGTAGGTGAGCTCCGCGGGGTCGAAGACGATCTGGACGGACTCGGCGTGTCCGGTGCGGCCGGTGCCGACCTCCTCGTATTGGGCCGTGGAGCGCGAGCCGCCCGAATAGCCGGCGAGCACCTCGTGCACGCCGCGCACATGCTCGAACACACCCTGCAGGCCCCAGAAGCAGCCGCCGGCGAGCACCGCGGTTTGCATGCGCCCGTGCGCCCGGGGGTTGTCGACGGCGGGGGCGGGCAGCACGAGCGGTGACGCGCCCGCCGCCGCCAGCAGCGGCAACGCAGCGAGCAGGCCCGGCAGCAGGCGGCGCAGAGGCTTTCCGGATTCCATGGCTGGTCTCGAGCTCACGTTCTTTCCGGAGCCGTGGCAGATCCGGGCGCCGCCGTGAGATGTGCCCGGGCGCTGGCCGCGGCGCGCGCCGCGGAGCGGGCGCGCACCACGCGGTAGAGGAGCAGCAGCGCCAGGATGCCCGCGTAGATCAGCGGCTCGCGCACGTCGCGCTTGACCTGCCAGTAGAAGTGCCAGACACCGAGAATGGCGATCACGTACACCAGGCGGTGGAGCTGTGTCCAGCGCCGCCCGAGGCGGCGCATCATGCCGTTGGTCGAGGTCGCAGCGAGTGGAATCAGGAGCAGCAAGGCCGTGAAGCCGATGGTGATGTAGGGGCGCTTGGCGATGTCGGCACCGAGTGTGGACCAGTTGAGCTCGAGATCGAGGATCAGGTACACGCTGAAGTGCACCACGACATAGAAGAAGGCGAACAAGCCCAGCATGCGGCGCAGCCGCAGGAGCTGCGGGAGGCCGAGGAGACTCTTCGCCGGCGTGACGGCGAGCGTGAGCAGCAGGAAGTTGAGCGCCGTCTTGCCGCACTCGTGCTCGATCTCCTTGACGGGGTCGGCTCCCAGGCTCACCCCGAACAGGCCGAAGGCGCCGCATGTGAGCCACGCGAGTGGCGCGAGGCCCGCGACGAACACCAGGGGCTTGTAGAGGTAGCGGTAGCGCTGCGTGACGTTCACGGCTCAGAAGTAGCGCCGCAGGTCCATGCCCTGGTAGAGCGAGGCGACCTCGTCGGCGTAGCCGTTGAAGAGCAGCGTCGGGCGGCGCGCGGCCAGGAAGGGCGCGCCGATGCGCCGCTCGGTAGCTTGGCTCCAGCGCGGATGGTCCACCGCCGGGTTGACGTTGGCGTAAAACCCGTATTCGTTCGGTGCCGCGAGGCTCCAGGTGGTGTGCGGCTGGGTCGCCGAGAAGCGGATCCTCACGATCGACTTGATGCCCTTGAAGCCGTACTTCCACGGCACGATGAGCCGCAGCGGCGCCCCGTCCTGGTTCGGCAGCACGCGGCCGTAAAGCCCCACCACCATTAGAGTGAGCGGATGCATGGCCTCATCCATGCGCAGTCCCTCGACGTAAGGCCACGCAAGGACCGAGCTCCGCTGGCCCGGCATCCGGTGCGGATCGTAGAGCGTCGTGAACTCGACGTATTTGGCGCGCGAGGTCGGCTTGAAGCGCGCGAGCAGGGAGCTCAGAGGAAAGCCGACCCAGGGGACGACCAGCGACCAGGCTTCCACGCAGCGGAAGCGGTACACGCGCTCCTCGAGCGGCTGTCCTTTGAGGAGGTCCTCGAGCGTGAAGGTTCCGCGCGTCTCGGCCTCGCCGTCGATGGTGACGCTCCACGGCCGGGGCTGGAAGTTGCGTGCGTTCTCGCTCGGGTCCTCTTTATCCGTGCCGAATTCGTAAAAGTTGTTATAGGTGGTGATCTCCTCGTACCTGTTGGGAGCCTCGCTCACGGAGTAGCGCGGATTCGCGGTGTACTCGAGGGGTGCGGCGCCCGCGGGCGGACTCCCCGCACCGCGCGCCAGGGTGCTCACGCCCGCAGCCAGCGCACCCGCAAGGAGCGCGCGGCGGCTGAAATAGACCTCCGGGGGCGTGATTTCTGACGGAGCAATGCGCGGTACGCGCGTGGCCATATAGGACCTCCGTGTGAGTAGACCGGCCCGAGGGGCCAAAGGTTACACCCACCTCAGGCAGGAGAGACTCAGACCTTTGGCTGCCTGCCGGGTGCGCCAGTTCCCGTTCACGAGCACCCCCTGGTCGGCGAGGCACAGGTGCCCGAGGTCACTCGCGGCGTTGCCGTAGGCGGTGACCTTGAGTCCCGGATACCGGCTGCGCAGCTCCTTCAGCCGGCGTGCCTTCTCGGCGCCGCGGCAGTTGGGGCCGGTGAGCGCCCCGTCGAGGTTGTCGCCCTGCCAGCGAAGCGGAGTGCAGAGCACTTCGCAGAACCCGAGTGCGCGGCCGATCGCGGGTACGTAGAGATCCACGCTCGCGCTCATGAGCGCGAGCACATCGCCCTGCGCACGATGACGCGCGATACACGCGAGCGCGTCCGGGTACACGCCGTGTGCGATGAGGTGCGGCACGAAGTGCGCGGTCCAGGCGTCGAGCGCCGCGCGCGTGCACCCACCGAGCGTGCCGCGAATGAGCGCGGACTTGAGGTCGCCGCGGTCGGCGCGCTTCAGGACAAAGCGGGCGAGAGTCGGCAGCGGCCGCAGCAACCCGGGGACGCGCGCGGCGTGGCTCCGCAGGAATCCCAGAACATACGGCATGAGCGTGTCGTGGCGCGTGATCGTGCCGTCGAGATCGAAGACGGCAAGACCGCGCGGCCCGCCGGCGCTCGTGCCCGCGGGGCTCGCGACGGACTCCGCAGGTCGCGACAGGCCGCGTTACCCGCCGGCGCCGCCCGCAGCGAGCTGCCGCAGGACGTACTGCAGGATGCCGCCGTGGCGGTAGTACTCGCGCTCCTTGGGCGTATCGATGCGCAGCCGGGCCGTGAACTGCTTCGGCTGGCCGCCGGGCGGCGTCGCCGTGACGGTGACCTCACGGGCGTCACCGCGGCCGAGGCCCGTGATGTCGAATACCTCGCGACCGGTGAGGCCGAGGGAGGCCACGTTCTGTCCTGGCGGGAACTGCAGCGGCGCGACTCCCATGCCGATGAGGTTCGAGCGGTGAATGCGCTCGAAGCTCTCGGCGATCACCGCCTTCACGCCGAGCAGCATCGTGCCCTTGGCCGCCCAGTCGCGCGAGGAGCCGGTGCCGTACTCGCGTCCCGCGAGCACCACGAGCGGCGTGCCTTCGCCCTTGTAGCGCATGGCCACTTCATAGATGGAGGCCTGGTCGCCGTCCGGCAGATGCACCGTGACCCCGCCTTCGACTCCCGGCACCATGAGGTTGCGCAGCCGGATGTTGGCGAAGGTGCCGCGCATCATGACCTCGTGATTGCCGCGCCGTGCGCCGTAGGAATTGAAGTCCTTCGGCTGCACGCCCTGGTCGACGAGGTAGCGCGCCGCCGGGCTCGAGCGCGAGATGTTGCCGGCCGGCGAGATGTGGTCGGTGGTGACCGAGTCGCCGAGCACGGCGAGCGCACGCGCGCCCTTCACGTCGGCGAGTGGCGGCGGCGTCATCGTCATGCCCTCGAAGTAGGGCGGATTCTTCACGTAGGTGGACTTCTCGTCCCACGCGTAGCGCTTGCCCGCCGGCACCTGGATGCCGGCCCAGTTCTCATCGCCCTGGAACACGCTCGCATAGCTGTGGCGGAACATCTGCGAGTCGATCGAGCGCTTCAGGGCCTCCTGCACCTCCGCGTCGCTCGGCCAGATGTCGGCCAGGTGCACGGGCTTGCCGTCGCGGCCGGTGCCGAGCGGCTCAGTGGTGAGATCCACATCGAGCGAGCCGGCGAGTGCGTACGCCACCACCAGCGGCGGCGAGGCGAGGAAGTTCATGCGCACCTCGGGATGCACGCGTCCCTCGAAGTTGCGATTGCCGGAGAGTACGGAGCAGGCGGTGAGGTCGCCCTGTTTGACGGCGGCGGAGATCTCGGGCTTGAGGGGACCGGAGTTACCTATACAGGTCGTGCATCCGTATCCCACTAAATCAAACCCCACCGCGGCGAGATCCTCGAGCACGCCGGCCTTCTTGAAGTAATCGGTGACCACCCGCGAGCCGGGCGCGAGGCTCGTCTTGACCCAGGGTTTGGCGGTGAGGCCGCGCTCGCGGGCCTTGCGGGCGAGGAGCCCCGCGCCGAGCATCACCGAGGGATTGGAGGTGTTGGTGCAGCTCGTGATGGCGGCGATCAACACCGCGCCGTCCTTGAGCTCGACCGTCTGTCCGTTGAGCGTGGCCGGAGCGACGCCGCCGGCGCCGTTCTTGGCGGCGCGCTCCTCGGCGGTTTTCCTGGCGGCGGCCTCGTAGACCTTCTTGGCGCTCTTGAGCGGTACACGGTCCTGCGGACGCTTAGGTCCTGCGAGGCTCGGCTCCACCTTCCCCAGATCGAGCTCGAGCTCATCGGTGTAGCGGGCGGGCGTGGCACCGGGGTTGCGCCACATGCCCTGCGCCCGCGCATAGGTGCCGACGAGCTCGATGCGCTCGCGCGGCCGTCCGGAGAGCTCGAGATAGCGGATGGTCTCGGCGTCTACCGGAAAGATGCCGCAGGTGCTGCCGTACTCGGGCGCCATGTTGGCGATCGTCGCGCGGTCGGCCAGCGGCAGATTCGCCAGCCCATCGCCGAAGAATTCCACGAACTTATCGACCACGCCCTTCTTGCGCAGCATCTCGGTGACCGTCAGCACGAGATCGGTGGCGGTGGCGCCGGGCGGCAGCCGCCCCTCGAGTCGAAAGCCGATGACCTGCGGGATGAGCATCGTCACCGGCTGTCCGAGCATCGCGGCTTCGGCCTCGATGCCGCCGACGCCCCAGCCGAGGACGCCGAGCCCGTTGATCATGGTGGTGTGCGAGTCGGTGCCGACCAGGGTGTCGGGATAGGCGCGGCGGGTGCTGCCGGACTCGGCGTCGAAGATCACGCGCCCGAGGTACTCGAGGTTCACCTGGTGCACGATGCCGGTGTTGGGCGGCACGACCGAGAAGTTGCGGAATGCCGTCTGTCCCCAGCGCAGGAACGCATAGCGCTCCTTGTTGCGGCTGAACTCGATTGCCGTGTTGGCGGCGAGCGCGCCGGGCGTGCCGTACTCGTCGACCTGCACCGAGTGATCGATGACGAGCTCGGCCGGGTTCAGAGGATTGACCCGCTCGGGGTCGCCGCCGAGCCGCACGATGGCATCGCGCATCGCCGCGAGGTCGACGATGCACGGGACGCCGGTGAAGTCCTGGAGGATGACGCGCGCCGGGGTGAAGGCGATCTCGTGCGCCGGCACCGCCGCCGGATCCCAGTCGAGCAGCGCCTCGATGTCGGCGCGCGTGACGCTGACCCCGTCCTCGAAGCGCAGCAGGTTCTCGAGCAGGACCTTCAGCGAGTAGGGGAGGCGCGCGACCTTGTCCTGCGGCAGGGCGGCGAGACTCCATATCTCGTACGTGCGCTCGCCCGCCTTGAGCGTCGAGCGCGCCCGGAAGCTGTTCGTCATGGGTGTCTCCGCTGGCTGCGGGAATTATATCGGGCGCTGCGGGCGGCTGCCGCCGCACCGCTCAGGCGGCGGCGGACTGGTGCAGCGGCGCTACCACCTGCTCGATGACGCCGCCGCCCATGCAGCGGTCACCGTCGTAGGCGACCGCGTACTGGCCCGGCGTCACCGCGCGCTGCGGCTCGGCGAAGCCGAGGTGCGCCGTCCCGTCCGGCCGCGGCGTGAGAAGCGCACGCTGGTCCGCCTGGCGGTAGCGGACCTTGACCGTGCAATGCAGTGGTCCCTCGGGTGGCGAGCCGAGCCAGTGCCAGGGGCCGGTGGTGAGCGCCACGCTCGAGAGGAGCGGATGATCGTGTCCCTGGACGACGATGAGGGCATTGCGCGCGGGGTCCTTGGCCGCGACATACCAGGGCTGCTCGGCGCGGCCCGGACGGCCGCCGAGCCCGAGGCCGGCGCGCTGACCGAGGGTGTAGAAGGCAAGCCCGCGATGGGTGCCGAGCCGCTCGCCGTCGGGCGATTCGATCGGACCCGGGGCGCGCGGCAGGTAACGCTCGAGGAACTCGCGGAACGGCCGCTCGCCGATGAAGCAGATGCCGGTGCTGTCCGGCTTGTCGAACACCGGCAGCCCCGCGCGCCGCGCGCGCTCGCGCACTGCGCTCTTCGCGAGCTCGCCGAGCGGCATCAGGATCTCAGCGAGCTCGGCCGGGGCCACCGCGTGCAGGAAATAGCTCTGGTCCTTGGCGGCATCGTGCGCCTTGTGCAGCTCGACGCCGGCCGGTCCCGCGACGAGGCGCGCATAGTGCCCCGTGGCGAGGCGTGTAGCGCCGAGGCGCCGCGCGTACTCGAGGGCGACCCCGAACTTGATCTCGCGGTTGCAGAGCACGTCGGGATTGGGCGTGCGCCCGGCCCGGTGCTCGGCGAGAAAATGCTCAAACACCCGTGCGTGGTACTCGCGCGCGAAGCTCACGCGGTGCAGAGGGAGTGCGAGCCGCTCGGCGACTGCGCGTGCGTCCTG
>JASHQW010000268.1 GCA_030038875.1 Gammaproteobacteria bacterium
CTCACCGTCGGCCGAAACTGGCAGCGGGGCGTCGTGACAGGCCAGTTCAACTTCGACGCCGAGGAGCTCGCCTACATCGACAGCCACGCGATCGTGCTCGATCACCAGCCGCTCGTCGGGGGCTCGAGCGGAGTGAGCTGGAAAACCGGCCCCTGGTCGCTGGCGGCGAGTGCCCTTTACAGTAGCGGTCTGCGCGCGGGGTTCGCCGATCTCGAGAAGCTCCCGCAGGTATGGCAAGCCGACCTGAGCGCCGAGCGCTCGTGGCGTGTGCCGGGCCTCGGCCTGCTCACCCAGCGCCTCGCCGTGCTCAACGTCCTCGACCGCGTGAACCTCATCCGCCCGGCCGAAGGCATCGGCATCTTCCAGTCCGCCTACGGCCCGCGTCGCACCTTGTATTACACGCTCGCGCTGCACTTCTGACGAGCGCGACTCAAGCCGGATTCTCCAGGCTGAAGACCTGGGCGTGGTCGTCGTAGGCGAAGGCCTCCGCGTAGCGCCCCCAGCTCACGATCGTGCGCAGCGTCTGCTCGGCGGCGTCCTCCGCCATGTAATCCTCGAGCTCGTCGAAGAAACGGCTCCGGGGCGCCGTGTGGCTCGCGCGCTCATCGAGCACCCGCCGCACGTGCGCGGCAAGCGGCACGTAGGTGATCAGGTGCCGCGCGAAGAGCTTCTTGCGCTCGTCCGTCTCACCGCGCGCAAACTCGAGCCCGGCGTCCGTCAGGCGGATGTCGCCGCCCTCGACCTCCGCCAGACGCAGCAGCTGCAGCGCCTCCGCCGCCGGGAAGAGCTCATCCACCTCGAGATGCTGCTCCTCGGCGATCACCGGCAGGTCCGCCTTGCCGTTGTAGGGCGGCGCGCTCACCGCCTCGATGAGGCCGGTGAGCACGTTCGATGACACGTGCGTGAGCACGGTGCCGATGCCGGTGCCGGGGAAACGCTCCTTGGGGCCGGTGCGCACCTCGCCGCGCGGCCGCGCGGTCATCTCGACGTACACCCGGTCGATGAGCGCGCGCACGCGCGGATCCTGGGCGTGGCGCGGCTGCGGGAGATCCACGCTGATCTCGCCGATCACCCGCCCCGGGTTGATGGAGAAGATCATCAGGCGGTCGCACATCTGCACCGCCTCCTCGATGTTGTGCGTCACGAGCAGCACCGCCTTGATCGGCAGCTGCCCTTCCCCCCAGAGGTTGAGGAAGTCGCCCCGCAGCGTCTCGGCGGTGAGCACATCGAGGGCCGAAAAGGGCTCGTCCATCAGCAGGATGTTCGGGTGCACGACGAGCGCGCGTGCGAAGCCCACCCTCTGGCGCATGCCGCCGGAGAGCTCGCGCGGATAGGCGGACTCAAACCCGTCGAGCCCGATCAGGTCGATCGCCTGGAGCGAGCGCTTGCGCATCTCGTCCTCGGCGACCCCCTGCGCCTCGAGCCCGAGCTGCACGTTCTCGAGCACCGTGAGCCAGGGAAAGAGCGCAAAGCCCTGGAACACCATGGCGATGCCGGACGCGGGCGCGAGCACCGGGTGGCCGAGATAGTTGACCACCCCGCTCGTCGGCGTATCGAGCCCGGCGATTTGCCGCAGCAGCGTCGACTTGCCCGAGCCCGAGCGCCCGAGGAGCCCGACGATCTCGCCGGGACGGAGCTTGAGATTCACCTGCTCGAGCACCACGAGCTGATCGCCGTCGGGCTTGCGGAAGGACTTGCAGACCCCCTGCACGTCGAGGAGAGGTGCGAGATTGAGCGCGGGAGTGGCATTCACGGGTATCTCCTCGAGAGGTCCCTGACCTTAGCTGATGCGGAATTTGCGCTCGGCGCGCGCGTACAGCGGCCGCCAGAAGGTGCGGTTCAGAACCACCACGAAGAGGCTCAGCACCACGGTACCGAGCACCGAACGCTGGAAATCCCCGGCGCCGGTCGCCTGGGAGATATAGGCGCCGAGCCCGTGCGCGGTGAGCGTCTCGTTACCCCAGCTCGCGACCTCCGCCACGATGCTGGCGTTCCACGACCCCCCCGAGGCGGTGATGGCCCCGGTGACGTAGAACGGGAACACCGCCGGCAGCGCCACCCGGCGCCACCAGAGCCACCCGTGCACACCAAGATTCTCGCTCGCGTAGCGCAGGTCCGGCGCGATCGCCGAGGCGCCGACGATCACGTTGAAGAGAATGTACCACTGGGTGCCGAGGATCATGAGCGGGCTCAGCCAGATGTCGGGGCTCAGCTTGAAGAGCACGATGGCCGAGAAGACGAACGGAAAGAACAGGTTCGCGGGGAAGGCGGCCATGAACTGCGCGATCGGCTGCGCGATGCTCGCCACGCGCGGCCTCAGGCCCACCCACACGCCGATCGGCACCCAGATGAGGCTCGCGAGCGCGATCAGCACCGCGACACGGATGAGCGTAAAGAGCCCGTAGAGCAGCACCTGCCCGATCTCCGCCGGCCGCACCTCGCCGAGCACGAAGAGCGTCGTCTTCCAGAGCGCCGCGAGCCCGATGAGGATCAACACCGCGTACCAGAGATAATCGAGCTGGCGCGAGCGCCACAGGCTCGGGGGCCGCGGCGGCGCCGCGCCCCAGACCGCAACCGGCTTGATGCCCGCGCGCAGCATGGCGTGGAAGCCCGAGGCCATGAAGCGCAGCAGGCGCGAGCGGCGCATCATCGTGAGCGCCCAGGTGTGGCTCGCCGTGAATCCCGCCTCCTGCTCGAGGCGGAACCAGTCGGCGCTCGCGATCAGCGGCCGGAAGAGCAGCTGGTCGAAGGCGAGGATCACGATCAGCATCGCGGCGATCGCCCAGCCGATCGCGCCGAGATTCTTCTGCTCGATGGCGAGCGCGATGTAGGAGCCTACCCCCGGGAGCGTCACGGTCGTGTGGCCGACGCTGATCGCCTCCGACACCGTGACGAAGAACCAGCCACCCGACATCGACATCATCATGTTCCAGATGAGTGCCGGCATGGCGAACGGCACCTCGAGCCGCCAGAAGCGCATCCAGGGGTTGAGCTGGAAGTTGCGCGCCGCCTCGATCAGCTCGTCCGGGATGCTGCGCAGCGAGTGGTAGAAGCTGAAGGCCATGTTCCAGGCCTGGCTGGTGAAGATGAGGAAGATCGAGGCGAGCTCGGCCCCCGCCACACGTCCGGGGGTGAGCTGCAGGAAGAAGAGAATCGTGATCGAGAAGGTCAGGATCGGCACGGACTGCAGAAAGTCGAGCAGCGGCACCAGAATGATCTCGGCGCGGTGACTCTTGGCCGCGAGCGTCGCGTAGGTGAACGTGAAGAGGAGCGAGGCCACCATCGCGATCAACATGCGCAGCGCCGTGCGCGCCGAGTAGCCAAAGAGCGCGCTCGGGTCGAGCGAGATGGGTATCGCCTCGAGCCGCGACAGCGATCCGGTGAGCCCGTGCGCCGCCTGCGCGCAGTACACGAAGAAAGCAAACACCAGCAGGAAGGCGAGCACGTCCCAGCCGCCCGGGACGTAACGGGTGCGCAAGACCGCGATCGGCAGACGTTCGAGACGCATCCGGCGAAGTTTGCCCGAATGCCCTGACGATTGGCACCGCAAGTCAGCCGCCAACCGTGCGGCCGCGGGGTGACTGAAGTACGATACCGCTCCATGAAAGTCACCCTGTTTGCTGCGGCTGTCATGGCCGCTGTCGGCCTCACGGCGGGAACCCCGGCTCCCGCTCAGCAGAGCGAGAGTTCGGGCGTCAAGGAGACGGTTAAGGAAGACGCCAAGACCGTCGGTCACGCCGTCGCGCACAGTGCGGAGACGGTCGGGCATGCGGTGGCCGACACCTCCAAGAAAGTCGGCCACGAGATCGCGGAGAAGACCGCACCGGCGCGCGAGACCGTGCGCGAGGACTCGAAGAAAGCCGGAGCGGCGATCGCCCACGGCGCCAAGGCGGTCGGCAAGGGCGTGGAGCACGGCGCCGAGAAGGCCAAGGATGCCGTGGCGCACAAGAGCGAAGACTCCAAGCCCAACGATTGAGCACGGCGATTCGACGGTCGATGCGCGCCACAGCCGGCCTGCACCTCGATTACCTGTCCCCGGCCGAATACCAGTCGGCCCCGTGGGGCGACGTGCTCGGCGTCGCGACCTTCAGCGGCCCGCCCGCCCCCTCGCCCGGGGCGGGTGAGATCCCGGTCGCCCAGGTCAACACGCCGCTGCTGCTCGGCACCGCCGACGTCTACGAGGTGTGGCGCTCGGGAGCGCCGGCCGAATCGGGGCGGCGCAACCGCGTGCGCTTCCGCCGCAGCGAGAACCTCCTGTTCGGCTGCATCGCGCTCGCGGAGTCGGAGGTCGCTCCCGCCACACCCGCCGCCCCCTCGGCCCTGCACGCGGCCACCGAGGAGGCCTACCGCGAGATCTGCGCCACCCTCGATGCGCTCGGCTACCCGTACCTGCTGCGGGTGTGGAACTACCTGCCGGACATCCACCGCGACAGCGACGGCATCGAGCGCTACCGCCAGTTCAACCGTGCGCGGCAGCACGCGCTCAGCGCCTGCGGTCGCGCGGTCCGCGGCAACGTTCCGGCCGCCTCGGCGCTCGGAGCGGCGAGCGGCAGCCCCCTGGTCGTCTACTTCCTCGCCGCACGCGTGGCGCCCGCCTTCCTCGAGAACCCGCGCCAGATGAGCGCCTACCGCTACCCGCGCCGGTATGGCAGCCATGCGCCGGTGTTCTCGCGCGCGACGCTGCTGCGCCAACGTGATGCCCTGACGCTCTTTATCTCCGGAACCGCGAGCATCGTCGGCCACCGCTCCATTCACGTCGGCGACACCGCGGCCCAGACCCGCGAGACGCTCACCAACATCGCCGCCCTCCTGGAGGAGGCCAACCGCGTGGAGCGCGCGGCGCGCTTCTCGCTCGGCTCGCTCGCCTGCAAGGTCTACGTGCGCCGCCCGGCGGATCTGCCCGTCATCCGCGCCGAGCTCGCCGCGGCGCTCGCGCCCGATTCGCGGGTCATCTATCTGCAGGCGGACATCTGCCGTCAGGACCTGCTGGTCGAGATCGAGGCGACGGGCCTGTGCGCCTTAAGGGCCGACGCTTAAGGGTTGCAGCGCTCCACCACTCATCTGGTGCTGATCCCGAGCTACAACCCGGGTCCGCGGTTGGCGGAGACGGTGCGCACGGCCCGCGCGCATTGGGATCCCGTATGGGTCGTCGTGGACGGGAGCACCGACGGCTCAGCGGCGCTGCTCGAGACGCTCGCGCTTGAGGACCCGGGGCTGCGTGTGCTCATCCGCCCGGAGAACGGCGGCAAGGGCGCCGCGCTCCTCGACGGCCTCACCGCCGCGCGCGCCGCCGGCTACACGCACGCGCTCACGATGGACTCCGACGGGCAGCATCCGGCGGAGTGCATCGAGGGCTTCATGAGCGCCTCAGCGGCGGCGCCCGGGGCGATGATCCTCGGCGCGCCGCTGTTCGACGCGAGCGCGCCGCGCATCCGGCTGCGCGGGCGCCGCATCGCCAACGCCTGGACCAACCTCGAGACTCTGTGGGCAGGGATCGCGGACACGCTCTTCGGCTTTCGCGTCTACCCGATCGCGCCGCTCCTCGAGGTGATGCAGCAGACGCGCTGGATGCGCCGCTTCGACTTCGACGCCGAGGCGGTGGTGCGCCTCAGCTGGCGCGGGGTGCCGGCGCGCAACCTGCCGGCGCCGTGCCGCTACTTCACCGCGGCGGAAGGCGGCGTGTCGCACTTCCATTACTGGCGCGACAACGTGCTCCTCACCTGGATGTACACGCGGCTGTTTGGCGGATTCCTCGTGCGGCTGCCGCTGTTGGTGGCGCGCCGTATCGCACGCTGAAGGCCGCCGCAGCGCGCCGTGGCGGCGCCTCGAGCGCGGTTCGCTCTTGCTGGTTGCCGCCCGAGCCGCCCTTGTATAATGCCGCCCACAGTTTCAGCTCTTTTCCGTCAGCAATGTCCGACAACGTTTCTCCGCTCAGACTACCGGCCGGCTCCGCCGAGATCGCCGCTCTCATCGGCGAGCTCGCCGGCCTGATCGTCGCGGCGCTCAACCTCGAGGTCCCGGCGGCCGACATCGGTCCGGACGAGCCGCTCTACGGCGCGGGGCTCGGGCTCGACTCGATCGACATCCTGGAGATCGCGCTCGTGGTCTCCAAGCAGTACGGCGTGCAGCTGCGCGCCGACAGCGAGGATAACGAGCGCATCTTCGCGTCGCTGCGCCAGCTGGCCGAATACGTCAACGCACACAGGACGAAGTAATCCACTGGCCGACCTGCCGCTGATCGCGCATGCATCGGCCGACGCGGTGCTCGCCTACCGCGCCGGGACGCCGATCCGCGTCAGGCAGTTCCTCGCCGACCTCGCCCGTGTCGGCGCGGCACTCGGCGCCGGGGGCTACGTGCTCAACGTCTGTAGCGACCGCTACCGCTTCGCGGTGGGCTTCGCCGCCAGCCTCCTTACCGGCAAGGTGAGTCTCCTGCCCTCGACGCGTACTCCGGAAGTCATCGCGCACCTGAAACGCTTGTGCCCCGATGCCGTCTGCCTGACCGACGAGGACGACTGCGACCTGGCGCTCCCGCGGGTGCGCTTCCCCGAAGCCGCGGCGGCCGCCGCGCCCTCGGCCGTGGCGGCCCCTCCCGCCGCGGCGATGCCGCGCATCGAGGCGGGCCGCCGGGCGGCCTGGGTGTTCACCTCGGGCTCGACCGGAACTCCGGTGCCGCACGAAAAGACCTTCGGCAGGCTCCTCGAAGGCATGCGCGTCGCAGCGCAGCGGCTCGGCCTCGAGGGCGCCGTGTCGCACGCCATCGTCGCTACGGTGCCGCCGCAGCACATGTACGGTTTCGAGGCGAGCGTGCTCTTGCCGCTCGCGAGCGGCCATGCGCTCACCGCCGAGCGGCCCTTCTACCCGGCGGACATCTGCGCAGCGCTCGCCCGCGCGCCGCGGCCGCGCGTGCTCGTCACGACACCCCTTCACCTGCGAGCGCTCATGGCCGCGGATATCGCCGTTCCCGATACCGACCTCATCGTGTCGGCGACCGCGCCCCTTTCCGGGCAGCTCGCCGCGCAAGTGGAGGAGCGGGCCCGAACGCGCCTCCTCGAGATCTACGGCTCGACCGAGACCGGGTCGATCGCGACGCGCCGCACGTCCACGACGCCCGAGTGGCGGCTCTGGCCGAGGGTCGTGTTCGAGCCGCGCGCCGACGAGATCTGGGCGCACGGCGGTCACGTCGAGCAACCGACGCGCCTCTGCGATGTGATCGAGCTGACCGGTGGCGACCGCTTCCTGCTCCACGGCCGAGTGGCCGATCTCGTCAACATCGCCGGCAAAAGGAGCTCCCTCGCCTATCTCAACCATCAGCTCACCTCCATCCCCGGGGTCGTCGATGGCGCCTTCTTCCACGGCGACCCGGCAGCCGCCGAGACGTGCGTGACCCGGGTCGGCGCCTGCGTGGTGGCCCCAAGGCTCGACGCGGCGGCGATCGTCGCAGAGCTGCGCCGGCGCATCGACCCGGTGTTCCTGCCGCGCCCGCTGCTGCTCGTGAAGAGCCTGCCGCGCACCCCTACCGGCAAGCTCCCCCAGGAGGCGCTGCGGATGCTCGCGGCGGCGCTGCACAAGCCGAGCCCCTCCTAAAGGCATGCCGCTCCTCACCACGCTCAGGATCGACGCCGGGCACGCCGCGCTCGCCGGCCACTTTCCCGGGGCTCCGGTGCTGCCCGGCGTGGTGCTGCTCGATGAGACGGTGCGGGCGCTCGAGCAGGCGCAGGGCGGCGCCCCCCTGCACTGGACCGTCGGCGTCGCCAAGTTCCTCAAGCCAGTCCAGCCGGGCGAGACCCTCACTCTCGAGTACGAGCCGCTGCCGAACGGCTCGATGCGCTTTGCCGTCTCGAGCGCGGGCCATCCGGTGGCGAACGGCGTGCTGCGCCCCTCGGGGGCGGCGCAGCCCACGCCCGCGCGACCGGCAGCCGCGGTCCTTGCGGCTCCCCCGCGCACCAGCGATGCCCACTGGGCGAGCGCCCGCGAGCGCGGCAGCGCGACGCTCTTCAAGGTCATGGTCTTTCTCTCCCTCGCGCTCGGACGCAGGACCGCTCGCGGCCTCCTCTATGGGATCGCCCTCTATTACTTCCTGTTTGCGCCGCGGGCGCGGCGCTGCGCGCGCGAGTACCTGCGCCGCGCGCTCGGGCGCGAGCCGGCCGCGAGCGATGTCTTCCGGGAGGTGTTCACCTTCGCCTCGACGATCCTCGATCGGCTGTATCTGGCGAGGGAGCGCTATGAGCTCTTCGACATCACGGTCGAGAACGAGCCGCTGCTGCGCTCGATGGTGGCCCGGGGAACGGGCGCCTTTCTCTTAGGGGCGCACCTCGGGAGCTTCGAGATCATGAGCGCCATCGGGCGCCGCCAGCCGGGGCTCTCCGTGGCGATGGCCATGTACGAGGACACCGCCACGAAGCTTACGGCCCTCGCCGTGCCGAATTCCGCCTCGGCCCCGCAGATCATCCCGCTCGGACACCTCGATGCGATGCTGCGGATCCGCGACTGCCTCGACGCGGGCAGCTTCGTGGGGCTGCTCGCCGATCGCACGATTGGCGAGGCGCCGGCGCAGCGGGTGAGCTTCCTGGGGTCGCCGGCGCTCTTTCCCTCGGGTCCCATGCGGGCCGCCGCGGCGCTGCGGCGCCCGGTGTTCTTCATGGCGGGCCTGTACCGCGGCGCCAACCGCTACCACGTGGTGTTCCGCGAGATCACGGACTTCTCCGTGGTACCGCGCGGTGAGCGCGAGGCGCGTGTGAGTGAGGCAATCCGCCGCTACGCGGGGCTCCTCGAGGAATGCTGCCGCTCTGATCCCTACAACTGGTTCAACTTCTACGACTTCTGGCACGACGCCGCGGACCGGTCCGAAGGAGCCGCCGCGTGAGGGTGCCGCGAGTGCGCTGCGGGCCGTGGGTGCTGCTCGCGGCGCTCGCCACGCCGCTCCCCGCCGCCCCGTCCGATCCGTCCACCCCCTCCGCACCCTCCGATCCGCTCGATGCGCTCATGAGTGAGCTCGCCCACCGCCGCCACGGCCATGTCAGCTTCACCGAGGTTGAGTACCTCGCGGTGCTCGAGCGCCCGCTCGAGTCCGCGGGTGAGCTCCTCTACGATGCGCCCGACCGCCTCGAGAAGCGCACCTTCACCCCGCGGCCCGAGACACTGGTGCTCGCGCACGGGATCTTGAGCGCCACGCGCGCCGGGCACACCCGCACGCTGGCACTCGCCTCCGCCCCGCAGCTCGCGCCGCTCCTCGAGAGCCTGCGGGCAACGCTCGCCGGCGATCGGGCGGCGCTCGAGAGCCTCTTCAGCGTGCGCCTCGAGGCCGATCCGCCGCGCTGGACGCTGCATCTCACGCCGCGCGATCCCGCCGCCGTACGGCTCGTCGCCGAGGTGGTGATCAGCGGCGAGCGCTCGGACTTGCAGACGGTCGAGATCCTCGAGGCGGACGGCGATCGCTCCCGCCTCACGCTCGGACGGGAACTCTCGCCGTGACGCGCGCCGGATGGACCGGCACGCTCGTCTTCGCGGCGCTCGTCGCGGTGGCCGCCGCGCTCGTCGTGCGGGCCCGTTACACGGCGGATCTCTCGGCCTTCCTGCCGCGCGCGCCGACCGAGGGCCAGCGGCTCCTCACCGAGGAGCTGCGCGCCGGCTTCGCCTCGCGCCTCATCATGGGGGCGATCGAAGGCGCCGATGCGCGCACGCGGGCCCGCGTCGCCGCCGATCTCGCGCAGCGGCTGCGCGCCGACCGCGCCTTCCTCGAGGTAAGCGACGGGGACGCCCCGGGCTTCGCGCGCACCGCGGACTTTCTCCTCGCGCACCGCTACCAGCTGAGCGATGCGGTGACGCCGGAGCGCTTCAGCGCGGCAGGGCTGCACGCCGCGATCGCCGACAATCTCGATCTCCTCGCCTCGCCCGAGGGACTCCTCGCGAAGCCCCTCTTCGCGAGGGACCCCACCGGCGAGACGCTGCACATCCTCGAGGGACTCGATGCGCCGCGCATCGACTCCCTCGAGGGCGTCTGGAGCTCGCGCGACGGCCGCCGGGCGCTTCTCATCGCCCAAACCGCCGCCGCCGGCTCCGACACCGAGGGCCAGGAAGCGGCCTCAGCGGCAATCCGCAGGGCTTTTGCAGCGGCGACCGCCGGCCTCGCCCCGGGAAGCGCGCCGCTGACGCTGCGCCTCTCGGGCCCCGGAGTGTTCGCCGTCACCTCGCGCGCCGTGATCCGCGAGCAGGTGATTCGCCTCTCGACCTTGAGTGCGATCCTCATCGCGGCGCTGCTCCTCACCGCCTACCGCTCGCTGCCGGCGCTCCTCCTCACCTTCCTTCCGGTCGCCTCCGGTGCGCTCGCCGGGGTGGCGGCGGTCGCGGTGGGCTTTGGCGTGGTGCACGGCATCACGCTCGGCTTCGGGGTCACGCTGATCGGCGAGGCCGTCGACTACGCGATCTATCTTTTCATCCAGTCCGGCAGGGGCGGGTCCGCCGGGCCCGATCCCACGCCGGCGGCTGAGGCCTGGCGGCGCGGCCCGTGGCCCACGATCCGCCTCGGCATGCTGACTTCCGTGTGCGGCTTCGCCGCGCTCGTGCCTTCCGGCTTTCAGGGGCTCGCGCAGCTCGGCCTCTATTCCATCGCGGGTCTCGTCGCGGCGGCGCTCGTGACGCGCTTCGTGCTGCCGCAGTGGCGGCCGCAGATCCTCCGCACCCGGGACCTGACGGCGCTCGGGGCCGCGCTGGCGCGGACGCTCACGAAGCTGCGGCCGGCGCGCGCGGCGCTCGCGGTCCTTGCGCTCCTCGCCGCCTTCGTACTCCTCGAGCATCGCACCGTGCTCTTCAGCCGCGAGCTCAACGACCTCTCCCCCCTGCCCGCGGCCGACCTCGAGCTCGATGCGAGCCTGCGCGCCGATCTCGGGGCGCCCGACCCGCGCTACCTCGTCGTCGTCTCATCACCCGACACCGACGCCGCGCTTCGCGCTGCGGAGGCAAT
>JASHQW010000269.1 GCA_030038875.1 Gammaproteobacteria bacterium
CGATGGTCACGGAGATCGCGATCAGCTTCGGGATGAAGGACAGCGTCATCTCATTGATGGAGGTCGCGGCTTGAAACGCGCCGACCAGGACGCCGGTGAGCAGCGCCGCCAGCAGCAGCGGCGCGGCCAGGGCGAGGGTCATCTCGAGGGCGCGGCTGCCGATGGCCATGATGGTGTCAGGTGTCATGGCGGCCTCAGTGATAGAAACTCTGGGCGAGGGTGCCCATGACGAGCGTCCAGCCGTCGACGAGCACGAACAGCATCAGCTTGAAGGGCAGGGAGATGAGCACGGGTGACACCATCATCATGCCCATCGACATCAGCACGCTGGCGGTCACCAGATCGATGATCACGAAGGGAATGTAGAGCAGGAATCCGATGATGAAGGCGGTCTTGAGCTCGCTCGTGACGAAGGACGGCACCAGCACGCTGAAGGGTACGTCGAGCGGTGTCGCGTAGCCTTTGCCGCCGGCGATATGCACGAAGGTGGCGATGTCGTTCTCCCGCGTCTGCCGCAGCATGAATTCCTTCAGGGGCACTTCGGCACGGGTGAGGGCGGTGGCGGCGTCGATGGTGCCGGCGGAGTAGGGCTGGAAGGCGTCCTCGTTGATGCGGCTCACCACCGGGCTCATGACGAACAGGGTGAGGAACAGCGCGAGACCCACCAGCACCTGGTTGGGCGGGGTCTGCCCGGCGCCGAGCGCCTGGCGCAGGATTCCGAGCACGATGATGATGCGCGTGAACGCGGTCATCATGAGGGCGATCGCCGGCAGCAGCGTGAGCGCCGTCATCAGCGCCAGCACCTGCAGCGACAGCGTGTAGGTCTGGCCGCCGCCGGCGCCCGAGACCGTGACGGCGGGCAGGCCGGCCGGCGCCGTGGCGGCCGCTGCCACGGCGGGCAGCAACGTCAATAGGGCGAGGAGCCTCGGGAGCCGCAGGCGGCTCACTTGCCGAGACTCCGCAGCAGGGCGCGAAACGGGGAATTGGCCTCGTTGCCGCCCGCGCCGGGGGCGCGGCTGACATCGAGCGGCTCGGGCAGCACGTAAAGCGTGTTGACGCTACCTGCAGCGACGCCGAGGAGAATCTGCGTCGCGCCCACCCTGACGAGCACCGCGCGCTCCTTCTGGCCGAGCGGCACCTGGGCGAGCACGTCGAGGGCGCTGCCGACCCGCGAGCTGAAGACCCGCGCGCGCTTCAAAAGCCAGGCGAGCGCGAACACCGCGCCGAGCACCAGGAGCAGCGCCAGCGTCACCTCGCCGAGGCCACCTAAGGCCCCGGCATGGGCAGCCGGAGCAGTTTGCGGGGCGGCGAACATCGGCTCACTTCAGCTTGCGCAGCCGCTCGGCGGGGCTGACGACGTCGGTCAGGCGGATGCCGAAGCGCTCGTTGACGACCACCACCTCGCCATGGGCGATGAGGGTGCCGTTCACGAACACGTCGAGCGGCTCGCCGGCCGCACGATCGAGCTCGACGACCGAGCCCTGGTTCAACTGCAGGAGGTTGCGGATCGGAACGCGCGTGCGGCCGACCTCCATCGACAGCGTCACGGGGACGTCCAGGATGACCTCGAGGTTGACGTCACCTGAGGGCGGCTGGGCCTCGTCCTGCATCTGCTCGAACTCGGCGGGTTCAACCGCTTCGGCGTTGGCGTTCATTTACGGCTCTCGGGTTTGAAGCTAAGGGGATCGACGGGCGGCGCGCCCATGCGGCGCACGCGGGTCTCGACCTTGACGGCCTGCTGGCCGCGGGACAGGCCGAAACTGCCGCGAAACAGCGGCACCTCCTCGGCCAGCAGCGTCACCTTGCCGGCGAAGTCGCACGGCAGAATGTCGCCCGGCTTGAGGTTGAGGAGATCGGCCAGCGTGACCGACGAGCGGCCGAGCAGCGTCTTCAGCTGCACCTCGGCGTCCTCGATCTCGGCGCGCAGCAGGTTGCTCCAGCGCGTGTCCTTCTCCATGCGGTCGCTGGCGATGCCGGCATCGAGCACGTCACGCAGCGGCTCGATCATCGAGTAGGGCATGGTCACGTGCAGGTCGCCGCCGCCGCCGTTCAGCTCGACGTGGCACGAGGTCACCACCACGATCTCGGACGGCGAGACGATGTTGGCGAAGTGCGGGTTGACCTCCGACTGCAGGTACTCGACCTCGATGTTGGCGACGTGCGCCCACGCCTCGCGCAGATCCGCGAAGGCGCTGCGCAGCAGCATGTGGATGATGCGTTGCTCGGTGGCGGTGAACTCGCGCCCTTCGATCTTGGCGTGGCGGCCCATGCCGCCGAAGAAGTTGTCGACGACCGCGAACACGAGCTTCGGATCCAGCACCAGCAGCGCCGTGCCGCGCAGCGGATTGATCTTCACCATGTTCAGGCTGGTGGGCACGTGCAGGGTGTGCACGTACTCGCTGAATTTCTTGATCGCGAGCGGATGCACCGAGATCTCGGGCGAGCGCCGTAGCAGGTTGTAGATGCTCACGCGGAAGAGCCGCGCGAAGCGCTCGGTGATCATCTCGAGCGTCGGCATGCGCCCGCGCACGATGCGCTTCTGCTCGGCGAAGTCGTAGGGCACCGCCTCGCCCGGAGCCGGGCCCGACTCGGTGTTGACGGCGCCCGAGTCGACGCCGTGGATCAGTGCGTCGATCTCCGCCTGGTCGAGTACCTTTTCACCCATCGCGACCACGGAAAAGCGCCTCCTACTGCATCACGAAGCTGGTGAAGTACACGGCCTCAACCCGCTCGGAGTGGCCGCCGGCAGCAAGGACCACCTTGCGCACGTCCTCGAGCGCCTGACTGCGCAGCGCCTCCTTGCCCTCACGCGTCGAGAGCTGCGCGTACTTCTGGCCGCCGAAGAGGAGCAGCAGGTCGTTGCGCACGACGGGATCGTTGGTCTTCAGGAGCTCGATCGTGGCCGGGTCGCGGGTCTCGACCTGCACCGCGATCTGCAGGAAGCGCACCGCCTGCTCGGAATCGAAATTGACGACGAACGGCGGATCGAGCGCGAGGAACAGCGGCGGACCCGACGGGGGAGGCGCGGCCTTCGGCTCGCTCGCCGGCGGGGCGGCCGGGCGCTTGCCCGCGGCGAGCCACCACGCGGCCCCGACGGCAAGTCCGAGCAGCACGAGCGCGGCGCTCACCACGATGATCACGAAGAGCTTGCGCCGGCTCGTGTCCTTTGCGGGCGCGGCGGTCTTGTCGGCGCCCTTGTCGGCGGCCTCGAGCACCGGGATCCGAGCGGCCATCCTTGCTTAACTCCTGCCTTGTTTCAGTGTCAGCGACGGCTGCTTCAGTGCAACGTGCATGCCATGCCCCCCGGAATCGCGCTAAGTCGAGAAGGGCTAAGGGTTTTCGCCGATCTGAGAAGCGTGAGCTCTGTCGCATTGCGCACCCAGCGACGGAAACTTGGCGGAGAGCTGCGCGCGCGGCGCGCGCAGACTTCAGGCGTAGGTGTCGATCAGCCCCTGCTGTGTGCGCAGCATCGACGTGACCGAAGTCGCATTCAGCTCGCGCGCGGCGGGCGAGGGCGTGCTCGAACCTAAGGCCTGCGGCTGGCGCTGCGCTCCGTGCGCCGACTGATCGGAGACCCCGGCCTGTGCGAGGTTGAGTCCCTGGGCCGAGAACAGCTCCTTCAAGCGCGGCAACGCCTGCTCGAGCGCGCTGCGCGTGTCGGGCTGCGCGGCGGCGAACCAGACGCTCGCCGCGTTCTGGTGCAGCGAGATCTTCACCTCGACGGGGCCTAACTGCTCGGGCGTGAGACGGAGCGATGCGGAGCCGATGCCTTGACCTGCCATCCACTGTAACCGCGCTCCGAGCTCGTTGGCCCAGGTGCTGCTGCCGACCTCCGCATGTACCTGTGCGGTCACGGTGGCGCCGGCCTGGGGCGCCGTGGATGGGCCCGCCGGGGCGGGGGCGCCCGGCGCAGCCGCCGCGGACCACGCGGCATTGGCGCCGGA
>JASHQW010000270.1 GCA_030038875.1 Gammaproteobacteria bacterium
GCCGTGGTGTTGGCCGCGGCGCTGCTGGTGATCCTGCTGTGGCTGCCGACCTGGGCGACGGTGGTGGCGCTCACGGCGCTGCTGCTCGCCGGTGCCTGGGAGTGGTCGGCGTTCCTGCGCCTCCCGAGCGCGGCGCGCCGCCTCACCTATGTGGCCGTGGTCGCACTGCTGCTGCCGCTCGCCTGGAGGGTGTCAGCCGTGCGCGGGGGGCGCGACCTGATCCTCGTCGCGGCGGTGCTCTGGTGGCTCACGGCATTCATGTGGATTGCCTTCGCGCCGCGCCTGGTGTCGCCTTGGGCCGCAGGCGTCGCGGGCGTGCTGGCGCTGGTGCCTTCATGGCTCGCGCTGGTGTGGCTGCGCCTCGCGCCGCCGCACGGCCAGTGGGTGCTCTTTACGCTGATCCTCGTGTGGGTCGCCGACATCGGCGCCTTCTTCGTCGGCCGCCGCTTCGGACGGATCCGCCTCGCGCCCGAGGTGTCCCCGGGCAAGACCTGGGAGGGAGTGCTGGGGGGGATGGCGCTCAGCGTCCTCGTCGCCATCGGCGGGAGCCTGTGGTTTCACGTCTCGCTCGCGGTGTTTCTGCCGCTGTGTCTTGCAACCGTGGCCTTCTCCATCATCGGCGACCTCACCGAGAGCCTGCTCAAGCGCTTCGCGGGCATGAAGGACAGCGGCGCGGTCTTTCCCGGGCACGGCGGCGTCATGGACCGCGTCGACAGCCTCACCGCGGCCGCGCCGGTGCTGCTGCTCGGCCTCACGCTGCTCAAGGTGGTCGCATGATCGGCGTCGCGGTGCTCGGCTCGACCGGCTCGGTCGGCGAGAGCACGCTCGATGTGCTCGCGCGCCATCCGCAGCGTTTCCGCCTGGTCGCCATCGCCGCCCACCGCAACGCCGGGAGGCTCGCCCGCCAGGTGCTCGACTGGCAGCCCGCCTACGCCGCGCTCGCCGACCAGGATGCCGCGCACGAGCTCGTGACGCTCCTCGGCGGCAATGCACCCAACACCCGCGTGCTCGTCGGGGCAGGCGCACTCGAGGAGATCGCCCAGCTCACCGAAGTGCAATGCGTGATGGCCGCGATCGTCGGCGCCGCGGGCCTCAAGTCCACGCTCGCCGCGGCGCGCGCCGGCAAGCGACTGCTGCTCGCCAACAAGGAATCGATGGTGATGGCGGGACCGCTGTTGCTCGAGGCGGTGCGCACCGCGGGCGCGACGCTGCTGCCGATCGACAGCGAGCATAATGCGATCTTCCAGTGCCTGCCGCCGGGGGCGCGCCCGGGCATCGCGCCGCCGGGCCTGAAGCGCGTGCTGCTCACCGCCTCCGGCGGCCCGTTCCGTGCCACGCCGCGCGAGGCGCTCGCCGCGGTGACCCCCGAGGCCGCGTGCGCGCACCCGAATTGGGTGATGGGACGGAAGATCTCGGTGGACTCGGCCACGCTCATGAACAAGGGTCTCGAGCTCATCGAGGCCTGCCTGCTCTTCGGGCTCACGCCGTCGCAGGTCGAGATCCTCGTGCATCCGCAGAGCATCGTGCACTCCCTCGTCGAGTACGTGGACGGCTCGATGCTCGCGCAGCTCTCCGCCCCCGACATGCGCACGCCCATCGCCCATGCGCTCGCCTGGCCCGAGCGCATCGACTCCGGTGTAGAATTCCTCGATCTGCTCAAGGCCGGCCGGCTCGATTTCCAGGCCCCCGACTACGACCGTTTCCGCTGTCTCGCGCTCGCCCAGGCGGCGGCGCGCGCCGGGGGGCTGCATCCGGTGCTGCTGAACGCGGCCAACGAGGTCGCGGTGCAGGCGTTTCTCGAGCGGCGATTGAACTTTCCCGGCATCGCCGCGGTCATTGAAGCCGTGGTGGAACGGGGCGCCGGGGGGGCGATCCACGGCCTCGAGGACGTGCTGGCCGCCGACGCCGAGGGCAGGCAGCGGGCCTGCGAGCGGATCGTCGGTATTACAAGAAGTGAGTCGGTGAGGGACGCTCACGCATGAGCCTGTTCTGGTACGCACTGTGGTTCGTGGTCGCCGTGGGCCTGCTGGTCACGGTGCACGAATTCGGCCACTTCTACCTCGCGCGGCGCCTCGGCTTCCGGGTGCTGCGTTTCTCGGTCGGCTTCGGCAAGCCGCTCATCAAGTGGACCGCCGGCCCCGACGCGACCGAATACGTGATCGCCGCCGTGCCGCTCGGCGGCTACGTGAAGCTCCTCGATGAGCGCGAGGGACCGGTCGAGGCGAGCGAGCTGCCGCGCTCCTTCACCCGCCGCCCGCACTGGCAGCGCATCGCGGTGCTGCTCGCCGGACCCACGAGCAACATCCTGTTCGCGGTGCTGCTGCTGTGGGGCATGTTCTGGATCAACGGTGTGAGCGAGGTGCGGCCCGTGGTCGGCGACGTGACCACCGGCTCGGTCGCCGCGGCCGCCGGCCTGAAGAGCGGGGACGAGATCCGCGCCGTGAACGGCACCGCGGTGCAGGGGATCCGCGACGTGGTGTTCGACCTGCTCGATGCCATGAGCGCCCGCGGCGAGGCGGACCTCAATGTACGCGGCGCGGACGGCGCCGCGCGCGTCGCTAGCCTCGCGGTCGCCGATCCCGACACCCGGCGGCGTCTCACCGAGCCGAGCGAGCTGCTGCGGGGCCTGGGCTTTCAGTTCTGGCCCCCGGTGCCGGCGGTGCTCGGCCAGGTCGAGGCCGGCGGCCCCGCCGCACGCGCCGGGCTCGCCGCCGGGGATGAGATCATGAGTGTCGACGGCGCGCCGGTCGCCAACTTCCACGACATCATCGCGCGCATCAGCGCTCATCCCGGCGAGCGGGTCACCATCGACTACCGCCGCGGCGGCGCGACGCACAGCGCCGAGGTCCTGGTGGCGAGCGACGACGTGGCCGGCAAGCGCGTCGGCCGCATCCACGTGATGCAGCCGCCGCCGCCGACGCGCACCTATCCTCCGTCGATGCTGCTGCACACCGACCTCACGGCCGGCGCCGCCCTGAGCCGCGCCGCGGCCGAAGCCTGGAACATGACGGTGCTGCAAGCGCGGCTCTTCTGGCGCATGGTCCTCGGGCGCGTGTCGCTGAAGAACCTGAGCGGCCCGCTGTCGATCGCGGAGTTCGCGGGAGACTCGGCCGAGGCGGGCGTGTCGGCCTTTCTCGGCTTCCTGGTGCTGATTTCCCTATCGCTCGGTTTCCTCAACCTGCTGCCGATCCCGATCCTCGATGGCGGCCAGATCGCCTTTCAGCTCATCGAATGGCTGAAGGGCAGCCCGCTCTCGGAGCGCACCCAGGCGTTCGGGCAGCAGGTGGGAATCGCGCTGCTCATCGTCCTGATGGGTGTGGCGCTGTACAACGACATTGCGCGCCAATTCGGCTGAGTGGTTCGCGAAGGGCCGCGCCGCGGCCCGCCCGTGCTGAAGGCCGCGAGGCCTCCGGCTCTCGAATAATGCAAGACAAAGCGCCCAGGGGGGCGCGAAGGACAGACTACTTGGGTGTTGAAGCATGAAGCTGCGCGTCGCCTTGGCCGCGCTCGCGCTGTTGGTGCGCGCCGCGCTGGTGCTCGCGCAGGGTGCGCCGGACGCTGATTTCACCGTCGGCGACATCCGCATCGAAGGCCTGCAGCGGGTCTCCGAAGGCACGGTCTACAACTATCTGCCGGTCAACATCGGCGATCACCTCACCGCCCAGCGGGTGCGCGAGGCGATCCGCGCAGTGTACGCGACCGGCTTCTTCCGCGACGTGCAGATGCGCCGCGACGGCAATACGCTGGTGGTGGTGGTGGCCGAGCGCCCCTCGATCGAGAGCTTCGAGATCACCGGCAACAAGGACATCAAGACCGAGGATCTGCAGAAATCCCTGCGGGGCGTTGGGCTCGCCACCGGCAAGACCTTCGACCGCTCGGTGCTCGAGGAGGTCACCCAGTACCTCACCGACCAGTACTTCGCACGCGGTAAGTACGGCGTGCGCATCGATACCAAGGTGGAGGAGGAGGCCGGCAACCGCGTCAAGATCAAGGTCGACATAAAGGAAGGCAGCCGCGCCAAGATCCGCCAGATCAACATCGTCGGCAACACGCACTTCAAGCCGAAGGAGATCCTCGACACCCTCGAGCTCAAGACCCCCAACTGGCTCTCCTGGTACAAGCAGGACGACCGTTACTCGCGCGAGTCGCTGCAGGGCGACCTGGAGAAGGTGCGCAACTTCTACATGGACCGCGGCTACGCGAACTTCCAGCTCGAGTCGACCCAGGTGGCGATCGCGCCCGAGAAAGAGGACATCTTCATCACCATCAACATCGACGAGGGCCAGGTCTACAGGATCTCCTCGATCAAGCTGGCCGGCACCTTCGTCGTGCCGCAGGCGGAGCTCGAGCGGCTGGTGCTGGTGCATCCGGGCGAGATCTTCGACCGCAAGCTCATCACAACGTCGCAGGAGCTGATGCAGAACCGCATGGGCCGCGACGGCTACGCCTTCTCCAAGGTCGATCCGGTGCCCACGGCCGACAATACCAACCACACCGTGGCGCTCACCTTCTTCGTCGATCCCGGCAACCGCGTGTACGTGCGCAACATCACCTTCTCGGGTGTCAACCGCATCAACGACGAGGTGCTGCGCCGTGAGATGCGCCAGCTCGAGGGCGGCTGGCTGTCGAACGTGGCGCTCGAGCGCTCCAAGCAGCGCCTGCAGCGCCTGCCGTACATCAAGTCGGTGGATTTCGAGACCACGCCCGTGGCCGGGGTGCCCGATCAGGTGGACGTGAACTACAAGATCGAGGAGGGTCCGGCCTCGCAGCTCTCCGGCGGCATCGGCTACTCGGAGACCTACAAGTTCCAGCTCAACGCGAGCTTTGCCGACGCCGACTTCCTCGGCTCGGGCGAGCGCGTGGCGATCAACCTCAACGGCGGCGCCTTCAGCAAGGTGTACACGGTGGCCTGGACCAACCCCTACACCAACATCGACAACCTGCAGCGCACCATCTCGGTGAGCTATCGCGATGCGACGCAGTTCGTCTCCTCGTCGTCGAACTTCTCCTCGGAGACCCTCACGCTGGGGCCCACCTGGGCCTACCCGATCAGCGAGACCATGTATCTGCGCTTCGGCGCGGTGTTCGAGTCCTCGCAACTGCTCACCAACTCGCTCACCAGCGCCGAGCAGGCGGTCGAGTGGGTGTCGGAGAACGGCCATCCGTACATGCGCCTCGCGCACGACGACGCGAGCAACAACGAGTACGTCTTCTACGGCACGAACTTCTCGAACGTCCAGGGAGTGGTCGGCTGGGACTGGGACACGCGCAACCGTACCCTGTTCGCCGATCGCGGCATGCACCAGGCGATCAGCCTGTCGATGACCACGCCCTCGAGCGACGTCAGGTACTACGTCGCCAACTACCAGTTCCTGAAGTATGTGCCGGTATGGCACTCGTGGGCGCTCTCTTTCCTCGAGGGCGTCGACTACGGCGCGCCGCTCGGCAACACCACCGCCATCCCGCCGTACCGCGAGTTCTTCGGCGGCGGGCCGGACAACGTGCGCGGCTTTCGCGAGAGCCTGCTCGGTCCGCGCGATCAGTTCGGCAACCCCTACGGCGGCAACCTGCGCATCACCAGCCAGAACGAGCTAATCTTCCCGATGCCGGCCAAGTGGGCGCAGACCGCGCGCGTCAGCGCCTTCTACGACATGGGCGGCGTCTATGAGACCGGCACGAAGCTGCAGTTCTACGGGCCCGACAACATCACTCCGGAGTACTACCGCTTCCAGAATTTCTCGAGCCTGAAGCGCTCGGTCGGCGTCGCGGTGACCTGGCTCGCGCCCATCGGGCTTTTCCGCTTCAGCCTGGGCCTGCCGCTGAACGCCAGGAGGGGTGACGGCGTCACCACCTGGGGCGATGAGACAGAAGTCTTCCAGTTCTCGGTGGGGCAGGCCTTTTAGGCCAGCGGCCCCGGTGACTTTAGGCGATACTTCGCGTTTCGCCGCGGCGTGCCTGATGCCGCGGGCCGCGCAATATTTCCAGCATACGAGGTGGGTGTTCCGTGAATTGTTCGCACAGCAGTCGGGTGGCGGGATGGATCGTGGCGGCGGCGGGCTTGCTCGCCGTGGTGCCGGCGTGGGCCGATCCGAAGATCGGGGTCGTCGATCCGCAACGGCTCCTGCAGGAGTCTCCGCAGGGCAAGGCCGTCCAGGATTCCATGCGGGCGGAGTTCGCGCCGCGCGAGCGCACGCTGCAGGCACAGGCGCAGGCCCTCAAGGGCAAGCAGGACAAGCTGCAGAAGGACGGCGCGACCATGACCGACGAGCAGCGCCTGCGCGCGGAGAAGGAGCTGCGTGACGGCGAGCGCGACTTCGAGCGCGCGCGCGGCGAGTTCCAGGACGACATCACCGCGCGCCGCAACGAGGAGATGTCGCGCCTGCAGCGCACGCTCGGCGAGGAGGTGCGCAACTACGCCAAGGCGCAGAACTTCGACGTGATCCTGAGCGGGGAAGCGGTCATCTACGCGACTCCCGCCTACGACATCACCCCGGCGATCCTCACCGCACTGCAGGCGCACGCCGCCGCGGCACCCGCGGCCAAGCCCGCCACGCCAGCGGCGACTCCGGCACCGGCGACCGCGCCGGCGCCCAAGCCGAACAAATAGCGTCCGAGGCGACACCCGCGGGGTCGACGCGCGCCATGTCCGTCTCGCTGGGAGAGCTCGCGGTCCGCTTCGGTTGCGAGCTGCGGGGTGACCCGGAGGCGCGGGTCGAGCACGTGGCGACGCTCGCGAATGCCGACGGCACCGCGCTCGCATTTCTCGCCAACCCGCGCTACCGCCCGCAGCTTGCCACGACACGCGCCGCGGCGGTGGTGCTGAATTCCGAGGCGGCGGCGGGCTGCCCGACGCACGTGCTGCTCGCCGAGAACCCGTACGCCACCTACGCGCGCATCGCGGCCGTTCTGCACCCGAGTCCGGCGGCGCGTCCCGGGGTGCATCCCACGGCGCTCGTCGCCGCGAGCGCGCGCGTCGATCCGAGCGCGCACATCGGCGCCTTCAGCTCGATCGGCGAGCGCACGGTGGTGGCGGAGCGCTGCGTCGTGGGTCCGCATTGCGTGCTCGAGGAGGACGTGAAGCTCGCAGCCGACGTGCGCCTGGCGGTGCGCGTCGCGGTGCACCGCGGGGTCGAGATCGGCGCGCGCACCGTGCTGCAGTCGGGCGCGGTGATCGGTGGCGACGGCTTCGGCTACGCGCCCGAGCGCGGCACCTGGGTGAAGGTGCCACAGGTGGGCGCGGTGCGCGTCGGTGCCGACGTGGAGATCGGCTGCAATACCACCATCGACCGCGGCGCCATCGAGGACACCGTGATCGAGGACGGGGTCAAGCTCGACAATCTCATCCAGATCGGACACAACGTGCGCGTCGGGGCGCATACCGCCATCGCCGCCTGCACCGGTGTCTCCGGCAGCACCACTATCGGCAGGCGCTGCATGATCGGCGGTCACGTGGGCTTCGCGGGACATATCAGCATCGCCGACGACGTCGTCATCACCGGCTACTCGGCCGTGAGCCGTTCCATCACCAGCGCCGGCGTATACTCCAGCACGCTACCTTTCGAGGAGGCACACACCTGGCGCCGGCTGGTCGCGCGCTTCAAGCGCAGCGCGCGGCTCGAGGAGCGCGTGCGCAGGCTCGAGCGCACCGCGGGACTCAACTCCGGACAGGAAGACACGCATGACTGAGCCCGTGCAACTCGACATGCAGGAGATCCTGCGCTACCTGCCGCATCGTTACCCGTTCCTGATGATCGACCGCGTGCTCGAATGCCGCCCCGGGGAGAGTATCCGCGCCCTCAAGAACGTCACCTACAACGAGCCGTTTTTTCCCGGCCATTTCCCGCACCGGCCGGTGATGCCCGGAGTGATCATCATCGAGGCGCTGGCGCAGGCCGCCGGCATCCTGTGCTTCGTGACCGCCGGCGTGATCCCCGACGAGGACACGCGGTTCTATTTTGTCGGCATCGACAACGCGCGTTTCCGCAAGCCGGTGGTGCCCGGTGACCAGCTGGTGCTGACGGCGCAGCTCGAGCGCTCGCTGCGCGGCATCTGGAAGTTCTCGACCGTGGCGCTGGTCGGCGACAAGGAGGTCGCGCACGCGGACATGATGGTGGTGCCGGAGTCCGGCAGGTGATCGACCCGCGCGCCGTGGTGTCGCCCGAGGCGCGCCTCGCTGCCGGCGTCACGGTGGGCCCGTTCAGCGTGATCGGGCCCGGGGTCGAGATCGGTCCGCGCACCGTCGTCGGCCCGCACGCCGTGATCAACGGGCCGACCACCCTGGGCGCCGACAACCACGTGTTCCAGTTCGCCTCGATCGGCGATGCGCCGCAGGACAAGAAATATCGCGGCGAGCCGACGCGCCTCGTCATCGGCGAGCGCAACGTGTTCCGCGAGTTCTGCACCGTCAACCGCGGCACCACCCACGACAAGGGGGTGACGCGCATCGGCGACGACAACCTCTTCATGGCGTGCGCGCACGTCGCGCACGACTGCGTGGTGGGCAGCCACACCGTGTTCGCCAACAGCGCGGTTCTCGGCGGCCACGTCGAGATCGGCGACTGGGTCATTCTCGGGGGACTGTGCGCCGTGCATCAGTTCGCCAAGATCGGCGCACACGCCTTCCTCTCCGGCGGCGCCATGGTGCGCCGGGACGTGCCGCCGTACGTGATGGTGTCGGGTGACCCGGCCGCGCCCCACGCGGTGAATGCCGAGGGCCTCAAGCGCCGCGGCTTCACCGAGGAGCAGATCCGCGCCATTCGCGAGGCCTACCGGATCCTTTACCGCTCGGACCTGAGGCTCGCCGAGGCCCTCGCGCGCCTCGAGCCGCAGGCGTGCGAGCGGCCCGAGATCCGCGCCTTCGTCGACTTCATCCGGGCCGCGACTCGCAGCATCGTGCGATGAGCGCGGTGCCGGTGCGCACCGCCGCCGCGGCGCCGCTGCGCGTCGGGATGGTCGCGGGCGAGCATTCCGGAGACCAGCTGGGAGCGGCTCTCATCGCGGCGCTGCGCGAGCGCGCACCCGGGCTCGAGTGCTTCGGGGTGGCGGGACCGAAGATGATCGCGGCCGGCTGCCAGGCCTGGGCGGGCGCCGACGAGCTCGCGGTCATGGGCCTCGCCGAGGTGCTGCGCCACCTGCCGCGCCTGCTGCGGTTGCGGGCCGAGCTGGCCGCGCGCTTCACCACCGCGCGCCCCGACGTATTCGTCGGCATCGATTCCCCGGAGTTCAATCTCACGCTGGCGCGGCGCCTGAAGCGCGCCGGCATCCGCTGCGTCCAGTACGTGAGCCCGCAGGTCTGGGCCTGGCGGCAGGGGCGCGTGCGCACCATCGGCCGCGAGACCGACCTGGTGCTGTGCCTGTTGCCTTTCGAGAGCGACTTCTACGTGCAGCACGCGGTGCGCGCCGAGTTCGTCGGCCACCCGCTCGCCGATCAGATCCCGCTCGAGATCGACGCCGCCGGCGCACGCGCCGCGCTCGGCATCGCCCACGACGCCCGCGTGATTGCGCTGCTGCCGGGCAGCCGCCTCGCGGAGGTCACGCGCCTCGCCGCGGCGTTCGCCGCCGCGGCGGGCTGGATCCACGGGCGGCGGCCGGACTGCGTGTTTCTCGCCCCGATGGCCTCGGCGGCGGTGCGTGAGTGCTTTGAGAAGCAAGTGGCGCAAGCTGCGGAAAAGGCGGAGATTCGCCTCATCGATGGGCAGGCACAGCGCGTGCTGGCGGCGGCGGACGCGGCGCTGGTCGCCTCGGGCACTGCGACGCTCGAGACCCTGCTCTCGGGAAAACCGATGGTGGTGGCGTATAAAGTGAGCTGGCTGACGGCGTTTCTGCTGCGTACCCTCGGGCTCGTGAAGGTGCCGTATTTCTCGCAACCGAACCTGCTCGCCGGACGGCCCCTGGTGCCGGAGTTCGTCCAGGACGCTGTGACGGGGCAGGCGCTCGGCTCGGCCCTGCTCGCCGAGCTCGACGACCCGGCGCACCTCAGGGAGCTGCGCGATGAGTTCAGCCGCATTCATCGCGAGTTGCGGCGTGGCGGAGCGGCGCGCGCTGCCGACGCGGTACTCGAGTGCGCCGGGAGACGATGAGGGGGCGGGCGCGCATCGCCGGGGTTGATGAGGCCGGTCGCGGGCCGCTCGCCGGCCCGGTAGTGGCGGCGGCGGTCATCCTCAATCCGCGCCGCCGCATCCGCGGACTTGCCGACTCCAAGATCCTGCCGCCGGAGGAGCGGACGCGCCTCGCGGCGCTGATCCGCGGCCGCGCGCTCGCCTGGTCGATCGCGTGGGCTGACCGTGACGAGATCGATGCGCTCAACATTCTCGAGGCTACGCTGCTCGCCATGCGCCGTGCGCTGCTCGCGCTGCCGGTGCCCCCGACGCGCGTCCTGATCGACGGCAATCGCTGCCCATGCCTCGAGGATCTGGCTCCCGGGTGCACCTTGGAGGCGATCATCGACGGCGATGCCAGCGTCGCCGCGATCAGCGCCGCCTCGATCCTCGCCAAGACGTACCGTGACGGCATGATGCAGGCGCTCGATGCATGCTATCCCGGCTTCGAGCTCGCCCGCCACAAGGGCTACGCCACGCGGGCGCACCTGAAGACTCTGCGCCGTCGCGCGCCGTCGCCGCTCCATCGCCGCTCCTTCAGTCCCATGCGGTAAGCGCACTTGCTAGCATCGCCCGCGATGTCCCCCGGCTTCATTCACCTGCGCCTGCACAGCGAGTACTCGCTCGTCGACAGCGTGGTGCGCGTGCCGGAGCTCATCGCCGCCGTGGCCGCCGCCGGCATGCCGGCCGTCGCCGTCACCGATCAGAACAACCTGTTCGCGATGGTGAAGTTCTATCGTGAGGCGCTGCAGGGGGGCGTCAAGCCCATCGTGGGAGTCGACCTGCTGGTGCGCGAGGAGGGCGAGCGTCGCGAGGCGAGCCGCGTAACGCTCCTCTGTCAGAGCCAGGAGGGCTACCGCAACCTGGCGCGGCTGGTGTCGCGCGCCTACCTCGAAGGCCAGGAGCGCGGCGTACCGCGGCTCGAGAGCGCCTGGCTGACGGCCGCGAGCCTCGCCGGGCTGATCGCGCTCTCGGGCGCGGCCGAGGGGGACGTGGGCCGCGCGCTGGTGAACGGCCGCGAGACCGACGCCGAGCGCGCGCTCGAGCGCTGGCGCTCGCTCCTGCCCGGGCGCTACTACCTCGAGTTGCAGCGCGTCGGCCGTCAGTTCGAGGAGACCTACATCGCAGGCGCGGTGGCTCTCGCGGCCCGGCATCGGCTGCCGGTCGTCGCCACCAATGACGTGCGCTTCATCCACGCCGACGACTTCGAGTCCCACGAGGCGCGGGTCTGCATCCACGACGGGGCGCTGCTCGCGGACCCGGCGCGCGTGCGCCGCTACACGCGCCAGCAGTACCTGCGCAGTCCCGCCGAGATGTCCGCGCTGTTCGCGGACCTGCCGGAGGCGCTGGCGAACTCGGTCGAGCTCGCGCGCCGCTGCAGCCTCGAGCTCACCCTCGGGGAGGCGCGGCTGCCGCAATACCCGGTGCCGGCCGGCGTCAGCACCGAGGAGTTCCTGCGCGCGGAAGCGGTGCGCGGACTCGCCCGGCGCTTCCCCGCGGGCGCCGCCGCCCCCTACCAGGAGCGGCTCGCGAGCGAGCTCGCCGTCATCTGCCAGATGGGATTCGCCGGCTACTTTCTCATCGTCGCCGACTTCATCCGCTGGGCGCGCGAGAACGGCGTGCCGGTCGGTCCCGGACGCGGTTCGGGCGCGGGCTCCCTGGTCGCCTACAGCTTAGGGGTGACGGACCTCGATCCCCTCAAGCACGACCTGCTGTTCGAGCGCTTCCTCAACCCCGAGCGCGTGTCGATGCCGGACTTCGACATCGACTTCTGCATGCAAGGCCGCGACCGGGTCATCGAGTACGTCGCGGGCAAGTACGGCCGCGAGCGCGTATCGCAGATCATCACCTACGGCACCATGGCGGCCAAGGCGGTGGTGCGCGATGTCGGGCGGGTGCTCGGCATGCCCTACGGCTACGTCGACCGCATCGCCAAGCTCATCCCGTTCGAGCTCGGCATCACCCTCGATGCGGCGCTCGAGAAGGAGCCGGAGCTCAAGCGCCTCTATCAGGGCGAGGACGAGGTGAAGAACCTCATCGACCTGGCGCGCTCGCTCGAGGGCCTCACCCGCAACGCCGGCATGCACGCCGGCGGCGTGGTCATTGCGCCCTCGGTGCTCACCGATTTCACGCCGCTCTACTGCGATGCCGCCGGCGGCAGCGTCGTTACGCAGTTCGACAAGGACGATGTGGAGGCGGCCGGTCTCGTCAAGTTCGACTTCCTGGGGCTGCGCACCCTCACGATCATCGACCGCGCGGTGCGGCTCATCAACCGCGGCGCTGCGGCCGGCAGCGCGCCGCTCGAGATCGGCGCGCTGCCGATGGACGATGCGCCGACCTATGCGCTGCTCAAGTCCTGCCGCACGACCGCGGTGTTCCAGCTCGAGTCGCGCGGCATGAAGGACCTGATCCGGCGGCTGCAGCCGGATTGCTTCGAGGACATCGTGGCGCTGGTGGCGCTGTTCCGCCCCGGGCCGCTGCAGTCGGGCATGGTCGACGACTTCATCAATCGCAAACACGGCCGCATCGAGGCACCCGTCGATTATCTCCATCCGAGCCTCGAGCCGATCCTGAAGCCCACCTACGGCGTCATCCTCTACCAGGAGCAGGTGATGCAGATCGCGCAGACGCTCGCCGGCTACACGCTCGGCGGCGCCGATCTGCTGCGGCGCGCGATGGGCAAGAAGAAGCCCGAGGAGATGGCACAGCAGCGCTCGGTGTTCACCGCCGGGGCGGTGGCGCGCGGTGTGCGCGAGCGCCTCGCCGAGCACATCTTCGATCTGATGGAGAAGTTCGCCGGTTACGGCTTCAACAAGTCGCACTCGGCCGCCTACGCGTTGCTCGCGTACCAGACTGCATATCTCAAGGCGCATTACCCGGCGGCCTTCATGGCCGCGGTGCTCTCGGCCGACATGGATCACACCGACAAGGTCGTTACGCTCATCAAGGAATGCAGCGACATGGGGCTCGAGGTGCTGCCCCCCGACGTCAACGCCTCGCGCTACGAGTTCGCGGCCGACGGCGAGCGCCGCATCCGCTACGGACTCGGCGCGGTGCGCGGCGTCGGCGCCGGCGCGGTCGAAGGTCTGATCGCGGAGCGCAGCGCGCGCGGCCCCTACCGCAGTCTCGAGGATCTGTGCCGGCGGCTCGACCTGACCCGGGTCAACCGGCGCGTGCTGGAAGCGCTGCTGCGCTCCGGGAGCCTCGATGGGCTCGGCGCCAACCGCGCGACGCTCATGGATCGGCTGGGAAGCGCCATGCAGCTCGGCGACCAGAACACGCGCGCACACGCGGCCGGGCAGGATGATCTGTTCGGCGGCTTGAGCGCGGTGGAGCCTGCGCCGCCGCCGCAGCGCGCTGCCGTCTTGCCCGAGTGGAGCGAGGCCGTGCGCCTCAACGGTGAGCGCGAGACACTCGGCCTCTACCTCACCGGCCATCCACTGCGTCGCTTCGAGGCGAGCCTCGCGCGCTTCGTCTCGCACCGCATCGGCGACCTGGTCGGCGACCGGCCGGCGGCGGCGCTCGAGCCGGGGCGCTTCGGCGCCGGGCGCCCGGTCACCGTCGCGGGCCTCATCGACGAGGTGAAGAAGCGCGGCCCGCGCGTGATCCTGACGCTCGACGACCGCACCGGGCGGCTCGAGGTCATGCTGTTCGAGGAAACCTGGCAGAAGCACCGCAACCTCGTCGTCAAGGACGCCCTGGTGCTGGTCGAGGGGATGCTGCGCTTCGACGAGTTCAGCGACTCGTGGCGGCTCGCGGCGCGGCGCGTCAGCGAGCTCGAGGAGCTGCGCTCGCGGTCAGCACAGCGGCTCGTGCTGCGCTGCTCGCACGCCGATCTGCCGCGGCTCACCGAACGCCTCGCCGCGATCCTCGAGCCGTGGCGTCCCGGCCCCTGTCCGGTCACCCTCGAGTACGCGAGCCTCACCGCTACGGGCGCGGTCAACCTGGGTGCCGAGTGGAGCGTGCGCGCGAGCCGCGAGCTCCTCGAGCAGCTCGAGGCGCTGGTGGGGAGCGGCGCCCTCGAGGTGGTGTACGCGGCGCCGACGGCGAGCGGCGGCGGCGCCTGGTCGGCCGACGGCAGTTGACGGCCAACTTGCGCTTACCTCCGCTCCTTACGTAACCTCGCCGCTCCGCCGCATGCGGCCTTTAGTCTCGGGCGCCTGGCACCTTCATGGCAGTCTCCTTCCTGGACTTCGAACAACCGATCGCCGAGCTCGAAGCGAAGATCGAGGAGCTGAAGCACGTCACCTCGGAATCCGAGGTCAACCTGCAGGACGAGATCGCCCGGTTGCAGGCCAAGAGCCGGCAGCTCACGCAGAGCATCTTCGCGAACCTGACCCCGTGGCAGATCACGCAGCTCGCGCGCCATCCGCACCGTCCCTACACGCTCGACTACGTGGCGGCCATCGCGAGCGAGTTCCATGAGCTGCACGGCGACCGCATGTACGCGGACGATCTGGCGATCGTGGGCGGGCTGGCGCGCATCGACGAGCGCGCCGTGCTGCTGATCGGCCACCAGAAGGGCCGCGACACCAAGGAGCGCGTGCGCCGCAACTACGGCATGCCGAAGCCCGAGGGCTACCGCAAGGCGCTGCGCCTGATGCGGCTCGCGGAGCGCTTCGGGCTGCCGCTCGTGACGCTGATCGACACCCAGGGCGCCTACCCGGGCGTCGGTGCCGAGGAGCGCGGCCAGAGCGAGGCCATCGCGCGCAATCTCTTCGAGATGTCGGTGCTGCGGGTGCCGATCGTCACCGTGGTCACCGGCGAGGGCGGCTCGGGGGGCGCGCTGGCGATCGGGGTGTGCGATCGCCTGCTCATGCTTCAGTACAGCACCTATTCGGTGATCTCGCCGGAGGGCTGCGCCTCCATCCTCTGGAAGAGCCAGGAGAAGAAGGAAGTGGCGGCGGAGTCGCTCAACCTGACGGCCGATCGGCTGCAGAAGCTGGGTCTCGTCGATGAGGTGCTCGAGGAGCCCCTGGGCGGAGCGCACCGCGACCCCGCCACCGCCGCCGCGCGCGTCAAGGCCGCCCTGATCCGCCAGCTCGACGAGCTCGACGCGCTGCCGCGCGACCAGCTGCGCGCTGCGCGCGCCGCCAAGATCGCTTCCTTCGGCGTGTTCTCCGAAAACGCGGCGTGACCGGCGGCTTACGACGATGGGCCGAAAGCCGGAGGAATTCGGCGCCCGCTGGCTCGGCCGGCGCCTCACCGAGCTGCTGCCCGGCTTCCCTGAGGTCGCGCTGTGCGTCGCCTTCAGCGGCGGCGCGGATTCCACCGCACTGCTCGCGGCGCTGAGCGCGCTCAGGCGCCGGCCGCGCGTGCTGCGCGCGGTGCACGTCGACCACGGGCTGCATCCGGACTCCCCAAGGTGGGCCGCGCGCGCCGTCGGGCTCGCGCGCGGCTTAGGCGTGCCGTGCGAGGTGCTCGAGGCGAGGGTGGGGCGCGCGCGCGGCGAATCGCTCGAGGCGCGCGCGCGCGCGGCACGCTATCGGTTGCTGGCCGGCGCGCTCGAGCGCGGCGAGGTGCTGCTGACGGCCCATCACGAGGACGATCAGCTCGAGACGGTGCTGCTCATGCTGCTGCGCGGTGCGGGGCTCGCCGGACTCGCCGCGATGGGCGAGCTCGTGCCCTTCGCGTGTGGTTTTCTGGCGCGCCCGCTCCTCACGCGCTCGCGCGCCGA
>JASHQW010000271.1 GCA_030038875.1 Gammaproteobacteria bacterium
CTCGATCGAGGAGTACGCCAGCAGCCGCTTCATGTCGCTCTGCGCCGCGGCAAACACCACGCCGTACAGCGCCGTGAACAGCCCGACGGCGAGCGCCACGACGCCCCACCACCACACCGGCTGTCCGAGAAGATCGAAGGTGACGCGCAGCACGCCGTACACGGCGGTCTTGAGCATCACGCCGCTCATCAGGGCAGAGACCGGTGAGGGCGCAGCCGGGTGGGCCTCCGGGAGCCAGACGTGCAGCGGCACGAGTCCCGCCTTCGCGCCGAAGCCGAACAGGGCAAGCAGAAACGCAGCCGCGGCCCAGGGAGCCGGCAGCCGGGCGGCGCGCATGGCGTCGAAAGTGAATTGCCAGCTGCCGCCCTGCAGCACGCCGAAGGCGAGCAGGATCGCGATCGCGCCGACGTGCGCGATCAGCAGATACAGGAACCCGGCGCGCCGGATCTCCGGCAGGCCGTGCTGCGTGGTCACGAGAAAGTAGGACGACAGCGCCATCGTCTCCCAGGAGACCATGAACGCGTAGGCATCGTCGGCGAGCATCACCATCCCCATGCTCGCGAGGAACAGGTGGTACTGCAGGCACAGGAGCCCCGCCGAGGTGCCGTGTCCCCGGCGGAAATACCCGGCGGCGAACACCGAGATGCCCGCCGAGGCCGCCCCGAGCAGGAACAGAAACACGCTGCTCAGCCCGTCGCGCCGCAGGTGCACCGGGAGGTCGGGCAGCCCGACGACGAGCACCGCCCGCTCGGGCGCTGCTCCCAGGCTCCACACGGCGACCGCGGCCAGCGCGACACTGCAGAGCGCGCTCACGGGAAAGAGCGTGCGGCCGACGAACCTGAGGCTCGTCGGGCGCAGCAGCCCCGCGAGGCCGATGACGCCCCACAGAACGAGGAGCACCAGGCAGGCGGTGAGGGGCGAGTGGAGCGCGGGCGTCACACAGGGTACTACTGAAGTCGCACTGGATTATAATAGTATTAGACGCCGCGTCCCATCCTCGGAGTCGCGCATTTGCCCCTCGAAGTTCGCACCTCACGCCTTACGATCCTCATTGACCCGCGCAAGAAGGCCCTGTTCGAGCGCCTGTGCGCCGAGGAGGACGCAACGCCGTCGCAGGTCGTGCGGCGGCTGATCCGGCGCTACATCGAGGAGCGCACCGGCCGCCCGTGGAATCCGCCGGAGAAGACGCCGCGCCCGGCGCGCCGCGCCCGGCGCGCCTGAGCCCGTCGGATCAGGAGGGCGGGAACTTCGCGAGTACGGCGGCCACTGCCGCCCGGATCGGCGCCTCCGAATGCTCGATGTCCGAGCGCGTCAGCTCCTTCCTCGCCCAGCCGTGCCACACCGGCCGGTGGCTGTGGGCGTCGAAGACGTCGATCGAGAGCGTCCCCTCGCGGTACTGGCGCACATCCACCTCCGTGCCCCAGTAGGGGTAGCCCCACCAGCCCGGGTAACCCCACCAGCCCGGCCCCACGTAGGGCGACGGGTAGGACTGGATATCAGTGCGCTCGTGCGAGCCGATGGTGAAGTCGACGATGAAATCGGCGGCCGCGGCATTCTCACTGTAGGTGAAGCCCCTGGCTGCGAGCTCCGCCTGGATTGCATCGTGAGTTCGCTGTATCACCAGCGGATTGGCCGTGCCGTGGTGCTCGCGCGGCAGCCAGGCGAAGGAGTGATAGCCGGTGAAGCTCGCCGCATGGTCGTAGTCGCTCGAGACGCGCAGTGTCTCGCAGCCGGCAAGCGCAAGCGCGCACAGCATTGCCGCGAGCCATGGGGAATATGAGCGAGACACAGACATGACAGACTCCTTAGATCCTCTGACGCTGGAAGTCTGCCTCGGGGTGCTGCGCCCGCCATCCGTAGTTATGCGCAGCGGCGGCTCCACCGGGTGTTCCCGGCCCTTAGGACAGCGAGACCCCGAGCGCGGCCCCGATCCCGTAGGTCACCGCGGCGGCCGCGCAGCCGAATGACGCCTGGCGGGCCGCCGAGAACCAGGGGCTGCGGCCATTGAAGAGCGAGGTCAGCAGCCCGACGCCGCACAAGGCCGCAGCGCTCGCGCCGATGCTGGCGGCGACCGCCAGCGTTCCGCGCATCCACAGAAACGGCAGTACCGGAAAGATGGCTCCCGCCGAGAAGAGCGCGAACGACGTGGCGGCCGCGCTCAGGGGGTTGCCGCCGAGCTCCGCCGGGTCGATGCCGAGCTCCTCGCGCGCCAGCGTGTCGAGCGCCGAGCGCTGGTCGCGCATGAGCTCAGCCGCGATGCGCTCGGCCTCGCCCTTCTGCAAGCCCTTAGCCTGATAGATGAGCGCCAGCTCGTGCTGCTCGGCCTGCGGGGTCTGCTCGATCTCCGCGGCTTCCTTCGCGATCTGAGTGCTCGCCAGCTCGCGTGCATTGGTCACGGACAGCCACTCGCCGAGCGCCATGGAGCAGGCTCCGGCTGCGAGACCCGCGAAGCCCGTGATGAGGATGCCGCGGCCCGCGGCGCCCGCGCCGGCGACGCCCATGATGAGGCAGAAGTTCGACACCAGGCCGTCGTTGGCCCCGAGTACCGCCGCGCGCAGGTTGTTGCCCGAGGCCGCGCCGCGATGCCAGGGCTCCGCACGTGCGATGTCGGCGCCGGTCACCGGCCCGCGCTGCTGCGCTCGGGCCATCTCCTGCACCACGGCCGCATGCCCGCGCTCTTCGGCGGAGAGGGCCTGCGCATCGGCCTGGCCGGCGTACTTGTTGCGGTCGGAGAATTCAGCCGCCGCGATGGTCGGCATCACGAAACGCGGCCCGAAGCGCTGGGCGAGCCTGCCGAGGAGCCGGGTGCGGAAGCTCGGCACGTAGCGCTCTTCCCTGATACCCGCCGCCGCGAGCTTCTCGCGCCACAGCGCCGCGTGCCGCGCTTCGGCCTGCGCCAGCTGCAGGAAGAGGTCCTTGCGGACCGGATCGCCTTCGGCGGCCGCGATGCTGGTGTAGAGGGCTGCGCCGTCGAGCTCGTCGCGCAGGTTGCGCTGGAAGCGGCGGATTTCGTCACCGCTCATGCTCTCGCTCCTGACCGCCCCGGAAGTGAGCGGTTCGACAGGCGCGATTGTAAACGGCCGACGGGGCGGCTGAAGCCGCTAGCTGCCCGAAAGCCGCCCGCGGTCGTGATCGCGCGCGCGCGGGTCCTGGTCCCGCGAACGCCAGGTCGCCGCCACCGCGTAGACGACGAAGAGAGTGCCCACCACGTAAAAGGCAATATCGAGGTTGCTCATCGAGATCAGCCTACCGCCGCCACTGTGAGCGGCGCGTTAAGAAGCGCGGCGGGCGCTGCGCACCGCTCCCCTCGCCCGCCGCGCCGTGCGGGGCCGTGGCTCTTTGAGGATGAGAAACACGCTCGCCACCACCAGCGAGGAAGCGAGCAGCATCCGCAGCGTCAGCTGCTCCCCGGCCACGAGGTAGCCGAGGGCCAGGGCCACCAGCGGATTCACATAGGCGTGGCTCGCCACACGCGTCACCGGCATCCGCGCCAGCAGCCATACGTACGCGGTGAAGCCGAGCCATGAGCCGCCGATGATGAGATAGAGAAGCGCGACCCCCACGCGCAGCGAGACGTGCGGTGGGGAGGCGAGCTCGCCGGTTCCGAGAGACAGCGCCAGCAGCACCGCACCGCCCAGCATCATCTGCGCGCCAGCCGTGAGCGCCGGCGATGCCGGCCGCGGCATCGAACGGGTCAGCACCGCCCCGAGCGACCAGGCGACGCCGCCGGCGAGAATCACCAGGCAGGGCAGCACCGCGAACGGCTCCGCACCGTGCCCGAGCAGCAGCCAGGCAATTCCGCCGAAGCCCAACGCCACCGCGGCCAGCATCCGCCAGCGAAACGGCTGCTGGCGGAACACGAACACCTCGAGCGCAATCGTAATGAGCGGCAACGACGCCTCGATCACCGCGGTGAGTCCCGAGGACACGTACTGCTCGGCCCAGAAGAGCGCGCCATAGGTGGCGACGAACAGCAGGAGCGCGGTGAGCGCGATGCCGCGCCACTCGGCGCCGGTCGGTGCCGGCTGCCCGCGCAGGCGCATGAAGGCGTAGAGCAGCGCGCCCGCCGTGAGGAAGCGCACCCCCGCCGTGAAGAACGGCGGAATCTCCACCACCGCGATGCGGATCGCGAGGAAGGTCGCGCCCCAGAGCAGGTAGATCGCCGCGAAGGCCAGCAGCTCGCGCGGATCGAGTCGCAAGGCGGCGGCCGCTTCCGCCCTTATAACCTGTGTCACCTCCATAGGTGGTTAGGATAGACATTGCCCGTATAACCTGTAAAATCACTTTTAATGGTTAGGTTATGACTGCCACGAATGTCCCGCGGCCGCTCTTCAACCTGTGCGGCGGGCATGCCGCGCTCGATTTCGTCAATTCGCTCGACGGCCGCTTCGGCGCCGGCGCACCGCTCGAGCGCCTGACGGACTACGCCGCCCTGCTGCGCTTCGCGGTCGAGAGCCGCCTGCTCGATGCGCGCCGCGCGCGCCGCCTGAGACAGGTCGCGCCCGCCAGCGCGC
>JASHQW010000272.1 GCA_030038875.1 Gammaproteobacteria bacterium
CTCGAGACCCACAAGCACAACGTCGACGAGATCCTGCGCGAGGCGCTGGCACACGAGGAGGAGGGGCTCGCCGAGTATCGCAAGCTCCTCGAGCAGGTGAGCGGCCGCAGCATCATGCTCGAGGAGTACGCGCGCACGCAGATCGCCGCCGAGGAGGCGCACCTCGCCGACATCGGCAAGATGATCCGCAAGCCGGGCTCGATCGCCTGAGGCGGCGCACCGTGCGGATCATCGCCGTCACCAACATCAAGGGCGGTGTGGGCAAGACCACCACCGCGGTGAATCTCGCCTACCTGTGCGCGTCTGCCGGGCATGCGACGCTCCTCTGGGATCTCGACCCGCAGGGTGCGGCGACCTACGGGCTGCAGGGCGAAGCGCACGAGCAGGCTTCGGCGAAGAAGCTCCTCTCCGGCAAGCGCGAGCTTCCCGAGCTGGTGCTCGCCACGGGCTACCCCGGGCTCGACCTGCTGCCCGCGGATTTTTCCTATCGTAACTTCGCCGTGCATCTCGCCGAGCGCCGCCATCCGACCGAGCGGCTGCTGCGCATGAGCCGGCCGCTGCGCGAGATCTACCACACGCTGTTCCTCGACTGCCCATCGGGCATCTCGCTGCTCACCGAGAACGTGCTGCGCGCGGCCGACTGCGTGATCGTGCCGCTCGTGCCCTCGCCGCTGTCGGTGCGGGTGCTGACTCAGCTGTGCGATTTTCTCGTGCGTGAGGACTGGACCGACCTGACGCTGCTGCCGTTCTTCTCGATGGTCGACCGGCGCCGGTCGCTGCACGAGGAGCTGATGGCCGGGACGCGCGCGCAGTTCCCGCAGATTCTCGCGACGCACGTGCCTTACTGGAGCGAGATCGAGCGCATGACGCTGCGTCGGGCGCCGCTGCCGGCGTTCGCGCCGCACAGCGAGGCGACGCGGATCTATGCGGCTCTGTGGGCGGAGATCGAGCAGCGCATGGCGGCGGTGCGCGCAGCGCACGCGGACGCAAATGCGGACGCCGCGGCCGGCCCGTGGGTGAGGCCGGAAGATACGCCCGCCGCGCGGCTCTAGGAGCTCGGTTGCGGGGTGGCGGGCGGATCCGCCGCGCCCGGCGCCGGGAGAGCGAAGGCCTCCACCGGGTGGCCCGCCTCGATCCAGGCCTCGAGCCCGCCCTTGAGCGGGCGCACCCGCCGAAAGCCGTGGTTCATCAGCAGCCGCGCCACCTTGGCCGCGGACGCCTCATTCGGGCAGCTGCAGTAGAGAATGATCTCGCGATCGCGCGGCAGCTCGCTCAGGTGCCGCGCCGCGTCCTGCACCGGCACGTGTACCGCGCCCGGGATGCGGTGCCGCTCGAGCGTTTGCGCAGTCGGTGAGCGCACGTCGACGATGACGGGCGCCGCCCCTTCGTCCATCTGCCGGCGCAGCTCCTCTACGCTGATACGCGCCATGTCGAGCGCCGCGAGGAAACGCCGCCGTTCCCACCACCGGTAGGCGATGTAGGCGGCGATCAGCAGCACCAGCAGGAGCGCAGCGGTGCCGCCGACCTGGGCGGCCTGCGGCAGCAGCCGCTCGATCTGCGTGCGCAGCAGCGCGCCCGCCGCCAGCGCCGCGCCCACCCAGAGACTCGCTCCGAGCGCGCTGAAGACGATGAATCGCGGAAGCTGCATGCGCGTCGCCCCGGCGAGCGGCGGCGCGATGAGCGCGAGCCCGGGCACGAACTTGGCGAACAGCAGCGCCCCGGCGCCCCAGCGCTCGAACGCACTCTGCGTCTGGCTGACGCAGGAATCAGGCGACAGTGAGACCCGGCACAGGAGGCTCATGACGCGGCCTCCGTAACGGCGGCCCGCCGTATACCAGGTGCTGTCCGCCATCACGCAGGCGGCGACCGCCAGCGCATAGAGGGCGGGTCCGGACAGCCTGCCGCTCGCCGCCACCGCGCCGGCTACCAGGAGCGTGGGCACCACGGGCACGGGCAGCCCGAGCTGCTGCAGCAGTACGTTGAGGAATACGACGCCGAGACCGAGGGGGCCGCGCACCGGAGGATCTTGCGCCGCGTGTTGCCGAGCGACAAGAACACCGACGGGCTAGCCGCCGGTCCCCCGAACGGCGGGCGGGTCAGGTCGGGAAGTGCGCGAAGAGGGCGGTCACCGCGGCGTCGATCTTCTTCTCGGCGTCAGCACCCGTGGCGCCGTAGAGGCTCTGATCGACCGACGCGTGCCAGAGGGCCTCGCGGGTCCGCGCATCGAAGAGGTCGATGCCGATCAACCCCTCGCGGTAGACGTATGGACCGTCCCAGCCCCAGGGTCCCCAGGGGCCGCCCCAGCCCCAGTAGCCGAAGCCGTACCCCCAGGGCCCATAGGGGTAGGGGCCGAAGCCCGGATCGACGACGAGGTGCGAGCCGATCCCGTAGCCGACAAGGCAGTCGGGGTTTTCTTTCGTCAGCTGCACGCCGAGCGCCTGCATATGCGAGGTGATCGCGGCGCGCAGACGGCTCTCGTTCACGGGATTGGCCACCGTGCCGCGCATCGGGTTATCGCTGCGGAACGAGCCCGCGAAGGCGAACGTGTGACACTGTCCCGGGTGAAAAGCGGTCCGGTTCACGTCGGATCTGACCTGCAGCGCGCAGCCCGACAAGGCGGCGGCCATGAAGCCCAGGAACGCACTGCAGAGAATCCGTTTGCTCATATGCTCAACCTCAAGCCGCGCGGGCAGCCGCTGCCACGCATTCGCTCAACGTGCGGGCCGGCCTTCCGTTGACAGAGCATGCGCCCCCCGCCGCAGGGACGGCAACGCTCCCGGGAGCCGAGCCGGGGCCCGGCGAAGTGTTCTCTAACAGATTGATCCCGGTTGATAATGCCACCGTGCAACGGCCGCCCAAAGCCTTCGTCTCCTGGAGCTCAGGCAAGGACAGCGCCTACGCTCACTACGAGGCCCGCAGGAGCGGACTTGCCGATGTCGTGGGTGCGATTACGACGGTGAGCGAAGCCTATGACCGGGTCGCGATGCACGGCGTGCGCTTGAGTCTCCTCGACCGCCAGATTGCCGCGCTCGCTCTTCGCTCACAGCGGGTGCTGTTGCCGAGCCCCTGCTCGAACGAGATCTACGAGGCGCGCTTCGGTGAGGCCTGCGAGCGGCTCAAGGAGCAGGGCGTGCGGCACATCGTATTCGGGGATCTCTTCCTCGAGGACATCCGCGCCTACCGTGAGCGGCAGCTCGACGCTCTCGGGATGAGCGCGATCTTCCCCCTGTGGCGGCGCGATACGGCGCAGCTCGCGCGCGCCATGATCGCGAGCGGGCTGGTCGCGCATCTGACGTGCATCGACCCGAAGCGCCTCGACCGCTCCTTTGCCGGACGGCGTTTCGACGCCCGGCTGCTCGAGGATCTGCCGCGCGAGGTCGATCCGTGCGGCGAGAACGGCGAGTTCCACACCGTCGTGTCGGCCGGGCCCATGTTCGCAGCGCCGATCGCCGTGCGCGTGGGCGAAGTCGTGGAGCGCGACGGGTTCGTGTTCGCCGACGTGCTGGCGGATTAGCTAATTGGGCAAGAGCGATTTCGTCGCCCGGAGCGCGCGCATGAGTCCCGCAAGGCCGAAGCCCGCGAGCGCGAGCAGCGTCAGCTCGTCGACTCCGCCGCCGCCACCACCCCCACCGCCGGAGCTGGGAGGTGGGGCGGCCTGCACGACGAGCTGCACGTTCTCCGTGGCGAAGCCCGCGGCATTGGTGCACTTCATACTGTAGGTGCTCGTCCCCGTAGAAGTCGGTGTGACACTTGTGCTGCCACTGATCGCACTACTGCTGAAGCCTGCGGTCGCGGTGCAGGTGTTGATGCTGGCGGCGCCCCAGGTGAGTGTCGCCGACTGACCGAGGGTGATGGTGGTCGGCGAGACGCTCAGGTTGGGCCAGGCGAGTGCCGCGGGCGCCTGAATGAAGCCGTAGCCCGTCGTGAAATCGGGCGAAGGGTTGACCATGGGAGCGGCGGTCAGGCTGATGGCGGTGTAGATGTCAGTCGGCGTGATGCCGGAGTTTGCCTGCAGCATCAGCGCCGCCAGGCCCGCCGCGTGCGGCGTCGCCGCCGAGGTGCCGAAGTAGTTCGGGTAGCTCGCGTCGTTGGCGCACTCCGGAACGGTCGAGCTATCGACTATCGGCGGATTTGCGCTGGCCAGCGTAAATCCAAAGAACGTCGTGTTGACGCCGTCGGGACCGACGAAGTCAGGCTTCTGGCGCACCACGGGTGTCGCGAGTCGATTTCCCGAGGTGTCGAAGAGAATCGGCGCGCCGCCGAACGAGGAGTAGGGCTCGAGCACGGCCGGTGTCTTTCCGCAGAGCGGCGTCTGGAAGAACAGTGACGCGCCCACGGCCGCCGCGCCCGCAGCTCCCGGGTGTCCCTGGATGGTCGCGTTGTTGGTCGGCGGAAAGTTCACGATCATGCTGCCGGCGCCGTCGTCTTCCCAGGCGAGCTTGATGCGCCCCGGCACGGTGCTGCCGTTGACCAGACCCACCGAGACGGAGACGGTCGTGGCCGCGGTGTTGCCGGCCGCGCTGGCCGGGTTGGCGACGATGAGAATCTGCACGGGGTCGGTCCCGACCGCGTTGGGCCCGGTGCAGCTCGCGGCCTGGAGGTTGTAGTTGTAGACGTCGATGCCGGGAGCGCTCACGCACAGGTCGAGCTGGTTCGTGGCGCCGGAGGTGCTGCCCGCGGTACCCGGGTAAGCGCCCGTCAGGAAGGGCTGGTCCCACTCGAGGACCACCGCGATGAACTCTCCCGGGAACAGAGCCGGAACGCTCACTGTCAGCGCGGGCGCGTTGGTTTTACCGGACGCGTCGAAGTTGAGCAGCGTCTCCCCGGCGGGGCCTCCGGCGAGGTTGAACACCGGCGCGGTGTTGTCGTACGCGAGATTGCTATCATTGCCGGCCGCTGAGAAATAGGCGACTCCCTGTCCTTCGACGGTGTCGATCGCCTGGGACAACAGGCCGTCCTGGAAGAAGGGCTCGTCGAAATAGCCGACATCGTCGGCGACGACCTTGGCGCCCGCGTTGGCAAGCGCCTGGATGCCGTTGGCGAAGTCCGCCTCACTGTTCACGGCCGTGTAGAACGCGAGAGACGCAGCCGGGGCGACTGCGTGCACGATCTGGAGCATCGCGCGCCCCTCGTCCGTGAAGGGGAGCTGAAGCGGATAGCCAAACTCCGTGATGCATCCCGTTCCGCCGTCACCAGCCTCCTCGAGCACGTCGACGTTGGCCGGCAGCGCACCGGTCGAGACGTCCATGGCCGCATCTGCGGTAAAGCCATTCGAGGCATAGCCCGTCGTGCCTGAGGCCGGGGGATCGGGGACGGGCGGGCTGCCAAAGCTCTGGCCCTGATCGGCGGCATAGACGGCGTAGCAATTGTAACTGTCGGAGAGAACGCCGACCGTGACGCCCATGCCCGTGATACTCGGCTCCGCCGAGCGCAGCTGGGCCGAGCCCTGCGCGAAATCCCCCTGCGTCGCGACCGCCGCCCGTGCGCGCGAGAGTGCGGCCCGGAGCGACGTGACCTCGGAGCGCGCGGCTGCAGCGTCGATCGCGCTCAGCGGCAGCCAGCCGCCGACATCGTTGCGGAACACTGCCGGGTGCTCGAGCCCGAGGCTCACGAGCGCATTCCTGAGGAGCTGCGGGTCGCCGCGCGTCACCGCGTCGACGGCCACCAGAGGAGCGGCTCCCGGGCCACGCTGCAGGAAGCGCGCCGCGGGGCTCAACGAGTGCAGATCCTCGAGCAGGTGAGCGGGACGCGCGAGATTCGCGTGGCGCGTGAGGTCGGCGAGCGCCGCGTCGAGCTTGCCGCCGACGCCGCTCGCGACCTGCGCGGCGCTGCGGCCGCCGAAGGCCATGAGCGCCGCGCTGCCCGCGCTCACCGCCGGGTGCTTCAGGACCGGCGGCGGGGGAGAGGTCGCGGAGGCGGCCATCATGCCCACCACCGCCACTGCAGCGACACCCAGACGATTAGATGACATCGAGCCGGCTTCTCCCTCAAGTCGAGGCTTGGACTTACTTATAGCCCATCGGTTCGCACAGCGGGCGATCACTTAAAATTGCTTGCAATCTGTCGCTGAATGGCGCCAATCGGTGGGCGGCTGCGCGCGACGCGGAGGTGTCCCGTCAATGCACGGGCGCGCCGCTCTTGAGTGGGCGCCGCCGCTGCAGCAGCGCGTACCCGCCGATGCCGAGCCACACGACGTTGAGGGCCGCCGACGGATAGGCGCCGTTCCAGCCGCTGTTCACCACGAAGCCGATCGCTCCGAAGATGTTCATGAGGTGGTAGGTGCGCGAGTCTCCCTGGAGCTTCCCGGCTGAGAGCAGCGCGTACGCCCCGACGATGAGGCTGGCGCCGATCCAGCCGACCACTTCAATGAGGAGTTTCATGGAGACCCTGTCGTGTGCTGTGAGCGAGAGATGGGGCCGCCACTTTACCGGTTCCGCAGCGGCCCGGCTCGCGGCTGTGAATACCGTGCCCTGACTCACAACCCGCAGCGCTTAAACATTACGAGCGTATTAAAAACGCCCGCCCGGGACGCAGGGCCACTCCGAATGTGCGCTGCGCACTCTCCCGAATGGCGGACTGTGCCGAAAGGCGCCAGCCGCTAGAATGCGCACCGCTGACAGACTCACGGAGACGAGGCATGGAAGTGCTATTTGGAATCGAGATTGGTGTGACGTTCGCGCTGGTCATCGGACATTTCGCGGCGGTGGTCAGTGACCGCCTGGAGCGTCCGGTCGACTGAGCTCTTACATTCACTGCCCATGACATGCGCCGCCTGCGGGCGGCGCCGTTGTTTCTGCGGGTGTACGATCGGTGCATGCGCAGAACGTCCTGGGTTGCGGTTGCTGGCGCGCTGCTCGTGACCTCGGCGTGGGGCCAGAGTCCCGCCGGAGCCGGGCAACTGCCCGCCGGCAATGGCCAGGACATCGCCGCT
>JASHQW010000273.1 GCA_030038875.1 Gammaproteobacteria bacterium
CGAGCGCGAGACGCGCGCCAGGGCCACGGCGATCGCGATCGCGATCAGGATCGCGAGAATCTCGGCCAGGAGCTGTGGGGAGGCGAGCCGGGGGATGAGGCCCTTCAGGGCGCTTTCGGCATTACTCATCAGGCATTCAGGTCCGGGATCAGCTGGCTCTCCAGGCGTGCGATCTGATCCTTGAGCATCAACTTGCGCTTCTTCAGGCGCTTCAACTGCAGCTCGTTGACATGCAGATCGAGCGACAGTCTTGAGATGACCTCATCGAGGTCGCGGTGCTCGATGCGCAACTGGCGGAGCTTCTCCACGTTGCGAAACAGCTCGCGGTCGACGTTGTCTTCGATTTCCGCCATGCGGTGATGTGGGCTGGACGGCCTTGGAGCTGCTGGCGGCGGCTCCCGGAAGACCGAGCTTAGCCGAGCGGCGCGCCAAGTGCCACGGGCAACCGCTCGCGAGGCGACGGCGGCGCAAAGCAGCGCATTTTCAGCCGCTTAACGGCCCCGGGCCTGGCGTCCGGGGTGGTGAGCCTTCCCCCCGCGCGCGCCTCCTGGGCGCCCGCGTTGCGGGCGGTGTGGCCGGTGGGAGCGCGGCGGCGGGCTGCCCGGCAGGACCTCCTTCGCCAGCAGGTCGAGCGCGATCGTGCCGGCGGGAATCTTGTGCCCGAGGTATTCCTCGATCTCGGGCAGCGAGACCGCATACTCCTCGCATGCGAAGCTGATGGCATCGCCCTCGGCACCGGCACGCGCCGTGCGCCCGATGCGGTGGACGTAGTCGGCCGGATCCTGCGGCAGGTCGAAATTGAACACGTGGCTCACGTCCGGGATGTGCAGCCCGCGCGAGGCCACGTCGGTCGCGATGAGCACGGCGAGCTCGCCGTCATGGAAGTTGCGCAGGAACCGCAGGCGTTTGTTTTGCGGCACATCGCCCGAGAGCGCCTGGGCGTGGAAGCCGTTGGCCTTGAGCACGCTCTCCAGCCGCTCGGCGCTCCTCTTGGTGTTGACGAACACCAGCGTGCGGACCGCCTCGCTCTGGTGCAGCAGCCCGATGAGGAGCGGCACCTTCTCCTCCATCGAGGGGTAGTAGATGATCTGCCGGACCGCATCCACGGTGCGCTTGTCGGGCTCGATGCGCACCAGCTCGGGGTTGTTCATGTGCTCGTAGGCGAGCTCGAGCACACGGTAGGAGAGCGTCGCCGAGAACAGCATCGACTGGCGCCGCTGCGGCGGCGGCAGGCGGCGCAGGATGTAGCGGATGTCGGCGATGAACCCCAGGTCGAACATGCGGTCCGCCTCGTCGAGCACCATCACCTGAGCGTGGCGCAGGTCGTAGACATGCTGCTTGAAGTAGTCGATGAGGCGCCCGGGTGTGCCGATCAGCACGTCGCAGCCTGAGCTAAGCTCCTGGCGCTGCTTGTCGTAGTCGATGCCGCCGAACACCACCGAGTGCTTGAAGCCCGTGTGCGCGCCGAGCGTGAGCGCGTCGCGATGGATCTGCACCGCGAGCTCGCGCGTCGGCGCCACGATCAGCGCCCGGACCGAGGTCGGGTGGCGGTTTGGCGACGCGGGGCGTGTGAGCAGTGCCTGGTACATCGCGATGAGGAACGCCGCGGTCTTGCCGGTGCCGGTCTGCGCCTGCCCGGCGACGTCGCGCCCGGCGAGCGCGATCGGCAGCGTGTGCGCCTGGATGGGCGTGCATTGAGTGAAGCCCGCCTGCCGCACGCCCTGCACGACCTCCTCGCGCAGGCCGAGGGACGCGAACGACACGGAAGGAGAGTGTGGATCAGTCATCAGTTACAGCCGGAGTGTTATGCGAAAAGCGGCGAGGGACTTGAAAAAACGGCCCGGAAGCGCTACAAAGTGTCTCAGTCAGCGGGCCTGCGCAGGTCCGCACCCGCCAGCCCGGTTAATCCTTCCCCTAAGGGTCTGATACTCAACCGACGAGTTAGTGTAACCGTTTGACGGGTGCAACTGGCAGCGCTTTTCTGCACTTGTGCCGACCCGCCCCCATTTTCTCCGAAGCTCCAACAAGTCCATGTTTTCCACACTCTGTATCAACGGAGGTTGAACCGCGTGAGTAGCCCGAACATCGTGCATACCACCGATGCAACTTTTACCCAGGACGTCCTCAAATCCGACAAGCCGGTGCTGCTGGATTTCTGGGCCGAGTGGTGCGGACCCTGCAAGATGATCGCCCCGATACTCGATGAGATCGCGAGCGAGTATCAGGACCGCATCAAGATCGCCAAGCTCAATATCGACGAGAACCCGCAGACGCCCCCGAAGTTCGGCATCCGCGGCATACCCACGCTGATTCTCTTCAAGAACGGCACGGTCGAGGCCCAGAAGGTCGGGGCCGTGTCCAAGTCACAACTCTCTGCATTTCTGGACAGCAACCTGTGAGAGGCTACCTCGGCAATCAGGGCCGCAACCGGCCCAAGGGACCGCGCCACGGCAATCGCGACGGCAACCGCATCGGCAACGGCGGCGGGCGTCCCGACGAGATGATGCACGAACCGGAGCCGTTCGAGCCCGACGACTCCGAGATCATCAGTCCGGCGGAGCTCACGCAGTCGCGCAGCTCCATGAACCTGACGGAGCTGAAGTCGAAGCCGATTCACGAGCTGGTGAAGATGGCCGAGACCATGGGACTCGAGAGCCTGGCGCGCTCGCGCAAGCAGGACATCATCTTCTCGATCCTCAAGGCGCACGCGCGCCAGGGCGAGAACATCTACGGCGACGGCGTGCTCGAGATCCTGCAGGACGGCTTCGGCTTCCTGCGCTCGGCCGACGGC
>JASHQW010000274.1 GCA_030038875.1 Gammaproteobacteria bacterium
CCAGCATGCGGGTCACCAGAGCATCGATTGAGTTGATCGAGCGGAAGTTCTCGGGCGTGATCTCGTTTTGCGGGATGCTCAGGTCGAACTCCGCTTCGACCGAGAGCATGAGGCTCACCATTTTCAAGGAGCTCACCCCGAGCTCACTGAGTGCGGCATCGGGCGGCAGCGTCGGTCCAGCGCCTGGTCGTTCGAGAACTTTCTCGACGAGACCGAGCAGGCGGTCACGGAGTGCGCGTTGCGGGTTTTGGTCCTCGGCGGCCGGGCTCATAGGCCGGCCAATGATACTTCTTCCACCCGGCGAGTCGTCGCTGCCTCAATAAAATCGAGCCAGTTTCGGTAGATGGTGACGGCGGCTGGCTGCCAGCTATTGGTTAGGGCCGCCGCAACGGCGGCGAACGGGAACTGGCTGAGGAGCTCCGCAGTGCGCTGCGCAAGAGCGCGCTCCTTGAATCCCTCGAGCAGCGCGACCGCCTCGGGCGAGAGATAGCCGCGAGGCATCGTCGGATAGTGCGCCTGCTGGGCGTTGAGGTAGCGGCCGACGTCGCGCCGATATTCCTTGAGCAGCGTGGTGTCCTCGTACTCCGGATGGCCCTGGAAGAAAAGCATCAGGCTGCGCTCGTGGCGTACGAAGGCGTCCGCGCCGGTCTCGGGTGCGAAGCTCAGCACCGCATAGCCCGCCGCGCGCAGAGCGTCGATCGGCAGCTCATTCCAGCGCGAGTGGGGCATCGGTAGTGGTGCGGTGACGCCCTCGAGCAGGGCGTGACCCGGGAGCAGGCTGTGCGCGTACACGCCACAGCGCTTCTCTGGCAGGCGCCGCCGCGCGATGCCGTCAAAGTGCTCGACTGCCGCGTGGGCGGCGAGACAGGACCAGATGCTGGCGGCGGCGTGCCGATCGGCCCAGTCGAGGAGAGCAGCGAGGCGCGGCCAATAGGGCTCGTCGGAAAGCCGCGGGGCGATCGGCTCGGTCCCGGTCACGATGAGCGCATGGGGCGCCTCGGCGAGCAATGTATCGATCGGCCAGTAGGAGCGCGCGATGCGTGCCCGTGCGTCGTTACCGCGCGGCAGCTCCGGGAACGAGGAGTAGCGCAGTCGCACCGACCGTGCGCCTGCCGCTGCCTGCAGCAGGGCCGAAAACTGCGTCTCGGTCGATTCGAGCGCGGTATCCGGCATATTGTTCACTAGGCCGATGGTGATGGCCTTGTTGCGCCCGCGCTGCACCGTCGCGGTGCGCGTGGAATCGTATACCTCGAGTTCTACGGGCATGGCGTTTGTATTTCAATTCGTCGTCTGTGACGCCGGCCAAGAAGCGTCCAAGTTGCAGTGCATTATGAGGTCGCTTGCGCTATCTTTCTAACGCAAAGATAACAACGCAAGGCAGGGGGCCTAAATTAAGTAATGGAAGCGCAGCTGGCGGCAGAAGGACGCGGGATCGCGACTGCCAATTCTAGCGATTTGAAGGCCCGCGCCGAGCGCGTCGCCCAGGTGGCGGCAGAACATGCGGCAGCGGTTGACTTGGCGGGACGCTTCCCGCAGGAGGCCGTCGCCGCAATGAAGGCCGAGCGCTTGCTCGGCATCTTCGTGCCGAAGTCCATCGGCGGGGAGGGCGTCTCGATCGGCGAGGTTGCCGACGTGTGTTTCCTGCTTGGACAGTCCTGCTCCTCGAGCGGAATGATCTACGCGATGCACCAGGTCAAGGTTGGGTGCATCACGCGTCACCGCGGCGACCGCGCCGTGCTTGAGCGAATGCTGCGCTCGCTGTGTGCCGAGCAGCTGCTGCTCGCCTCCTCGACCACCGAGGGGCAGGGCGGGGGCAACATCCGCTCGAGCGAGGCGCCGGTCGAGCACCACGACGGCGGGCGCATCAGCCTCGAGCGCAAGGCGAGCGTCATTTCCTACGGCGCTCATGCCGACGGGGTCGTCACCACGGCGCGTCGCGCGGCCGATGCGGCTCCCTCCGACCAGGTGCTGATCGCATTTCTCAAGAGTGATTACACGCTCACGAAGCTCCAGGGCTGGAATGCGCTTGGCATGCGCGGGACGTGCAGCGAAGGCTACACGCTCAAGGCGCAGGCAAACGCTGGGCAGATCCTGCCCGAGCCGTACGAAACAATTCACTCGCGCACCATGGTGCCGTTCGCGCATCTGCTCTGGGGCTCGGTGTGGGCGGGGATCGCGGCCGGCGCGACTCAGCGCGCCCAGGCTTTCATCCGCAATGCCATGCGCCATGGCAACGGGCAGCTGCCGCCCGGTGCGCCGCAATTCACCAGGGCGCTCACGACGCTCCGTACGCTCCGCAGCATGCTGGCGACCTCGATTCGACGCTACGAGAGCTGCATGGACGACCCCAAGGCGCTCGCTGCGCTCGACTTCCAGACGCTGATCACCCTTACCAAGGTCGAGGCCTCCGAGCTCGCCGCTGCGACTGTGATGAGCGCGATGCGAGCCTGCGGACTCTCCGGCTACCGTAACGATGGCGACTACACCATCGGTCGCTACCTTCGCGACGTGCTGTCATCGCCCATCATGATCAACAACGACCGCATCCTCTCGAACCTGGCGTCGTCGGCACTGATGAGCCCAATTCCGAGGTTCCTCAGCGAATGAGTGCCTCCCAGGCCGAGCGCACCGCCCAGACGGGAGACCCGCTGGCCGACATTGCGCCTGCTCTCTTCATGGGCCTCGGGTCCGACGGGGTGTATGCGCGCTCCGCGCTCTATGAGCGTGTGTTCGGACGTGTCGTGGCTCTCGTCGACCGGCTGCGCGACCCGCGTGCCGAGGTGCTGCGATTTCCTCCCGTCATGAGCCGCGCGCAGCTGGAGAAGTCGGGGTACCTCAAGAGCTTCCCGAATCTGCTCGGCTGCGTGTGTGTGCTGCACGGGAACGAAGCTGCGATCCGCTCCGCCGCCGATCGTTACGAGAGTGGTGGAGACTGGACGACTTCGCTCGGCGCGGCGGATCTCGTGCTGACGCCGGCCGCCTGCTATCCGCTGTATCCGCTGGTCGCGGCCCGCGGACCCCTGCCGCCCGGCGGTCTCATCGTCGACGTTGCCGCCGACTGCTTCAGGCGCGAGCCCTCGCGCTCGCTCGATCGCCTGCAGTCGTTCCGGATGCGCGAGTTCGTGCGCATCGGCTCGCCGGACGACATCACGACGTTCCGCGAAGGCTGGATCGCGCGCGCGCGCGAGCTCGCCGCAGAGCTCGGTCTGCCCTACACGGTCGATATCGCCAACGATCCCTTCTTCGGCCGCGTCGGCCAGGTGATGGCTGTGAGCCAGCTGCAGCAGTCGCTCAAGTTCGAGCTGCTCATTCCTTACTACGCGGGTGCCAGGCCGACTGCCTGCATGAGCTTCAACTACCACCGCGAGCATTTCGGCCAGGTGTGGGGCATCAAGGGGAGCAGCGAGGAGGCGGTGCACACGGGCTGCGTGGCGTTCGGCATGGATCGCCTGACCGTGGCGCTCTTTGCCAATCACGGCGTCGATCCCGGCCAATGGCCGGCTTCGGCACG
>JASHQW010000275.1 GCA_030038875.1 Gammaproteobacteria bacterium
ACGGGGAGGCACAGCTCGAGGCGATCGCGGCCTGGTGCCGTGAGCGGCTGAGCGCCCAGCCCGATGCGCGGCTTCTGGTGATGCTGCCCGGACCTGCGGCGGCGCGTGAGCGCCTCGCGGCACTCATTCACGGCTGCCTCGACCCAGGCGCGGTGCTCGCCGGCACCGGCGCCGCCCTGGTTGGAATCGAGGGAGGCGAGCCCCTCGATTCCCAACCGCTCATCGCGCAGGCGCTGCTCTCCCTCGCGATCCTCGCCGGCGGCGCGCTCGAGAGCGAGTCGATCGGCCACTGGCTGTCGGCGCCCTACTGGGGCGCGATCGGGGCCGGGCCGCGTGCGGCACTCGCACAGTTTCTGCGCGAGCACGGCGCGGGCGCCTGGAGCCTGCGGGAGCTCCTCGGCGCCCTGCAGCCCGCACCCGCGACGCTCAAGCCCGCGGCGCGCGAGCTCGAGTCGCTCACGCGGCGCGCTGCGGGGCTGCTCGGAGAGGGCAGTGCAACGCCGCGGCGCTGGTCGGAGCGCTTCGACGCCGCGCTCGCGGCGCTCGGCTGGCCGGCTGCGCTGCCGGCCGATAGCGCCGTGCAGCAGACGCGGCTGCGCTGGCGCGAGCTGCTCGAGCAATTCGGCGAGCTCGCCGCCTGCGCCGGCAGCCTCGGGCGGGAGTCGGCGCTCGAGCATCTGCGCTCGCTCGCGGCCCGCACGGCCTATCGTCCGGCGGACGAGGACGTGCCGGTGACGATCTCACCGGCGCTCGCCGACCCGATCGTGGTGTATGACGGGATCTGGGTGGCCGGCTTGAGCGCCGACGTTCTGCCGCTGCCGGTGACACCCGATCCGTTCCTGCCGCTCGCCGCGCAGCTCGCGGCGGGCATGCCGGAGGCAAGTGCGGCCGGGCGCCGCGCCCAGGCGCAGTCGCTCCTCGATGCCTGGCGGCGCACGGCCGGCGAGCTCGTCCTGTCGGTGCCGGTGCGCGACAGGGACCTCGAGCTCCTGCCGAGCCCATGCCTCGCGGGACTTACGCTGGTCGAGCCGCGGCCGCGCGGCCTGTGGCTGCCGCTCACGCTGCATCGCGACGGCTGGATCGAGGCACGCGAGGATGCCAGGGGCGCGCCGTTCACCGCGCCGACACCGCTGCCTGCGGGCACACGGGCCATCACGCTGCAGAACGACTGCGCGTTTCGCGCTTATGCGGAGCTGCGCCTCGGCGCGCTGGCACGCGAGCGGCGCGAGCCCGGCGTGCCGATGGATCAGCGGGGACTGTTGCTGCACGCGGCGCTGCAGCTTTTGTGGGAGCGGTTGCGCGACTCGCAGGCGCTCGGCGCCCTCGCCGACGGCGCGCTCGATGCGCTGATCGCCGAGTGCGTGGCGCACGGCGCCCAGTCGCTGCAGGCCGAGGCTCGCGGCCGCGGGCGGCGTGCCCGCCGGGTGCCGGACGGGCAGTTCGATCTCTTCAGCGCGCTGCCGCCCGCGCTCGAGCGCGAGTGTGCGCGCGCCCAGCGGCTCATCCGGCGGCTGTGCGATCTCGAGCGCACGCGGCCGCCCTTTACCGTGGAGGCGACCGAGCACACGACCGAGCTCGCAGTCGCGGGCGCGCGCGTGCGCATGCGGCTCGACCGTGTGGATGCGATTGCCACCGGCCGCGTGGTGCTCGATTACAAGAGCGGACGCCGCGAGGCCCCCGACTGGTACGGCGAGCGGCCCACTTATCCGCAGCTGCTCGCCTATCTCGCAGCACTGGGCAACGAGGTGGTGGCGCTCGCGACCGTCAATCTCACGGCGCGCGAGGTGCGCTTCACTGGCGTGGCGGCGACGGGCGATGTCCTGCCGCGAGTGCTGGCGATACCGGCGATCACCGGGGCGGCGCTTGCCGACTGGCACGCGCAGCAGCGCTCGTGGGTCGCGCTCCTCGAGCGGCTCGTCGGCGCGTTTCTCGCCGGGGACGCGCGCGTCGACCCGGCACCCGGAGCCTGCGACTACTGCCACCTCGCGGATCTCTGCCGCATCGGCGCGCATCTCGCTCCCGAGGTCCGCACCTTCACGGACGATGCCGATGAGTGATCCACGCGAGCTCCTCGACGACGCGGCGCGCCGCGCGGCGATCGAGCCGGCGGCCTCCATCCTGCTCGAGGCACCGGCCGGTTCCGGCAAGACCGCGGTGCTGACGCAGCGGTTCCTGAGGCTCCTGACGACGGTCGACGATCCGGGCGAGATCCTCGCCATCACCTTCACGCGCAAGGCCGCCGCCGAGATGCGCGCGCGCGTCGTGCGCGCGCTGCGCGCGGAGCTGCCGGCCGGGGATCCGGGTGCGGAGGCGCTCGTCCCGCTGGCGGCGGCGGCACGGGCGCACGGCGCGGCGCGCGGCTGGAGCCTCGAGACCGAGCCCGAACGGCTGCGCATCCAGACGATCGATTCCTTCAACTACTGGCTCGCGAGCCAGCTGCCGGTCGCCTCGCGGGCCGGCGGCGTGCTCAACGTCACGGAGAATGCCGCCGAGCTCTATCGGCGTGCCGCGCGGCGCACGCTGCTCGCGGCGGAAGACGACCCGGCGCTCACCCCGGATGCGCAGCTGCTCTTCGAGCGGCTCGACAACCACTGGCTGAACCTCGAGCGGCTCATTGCCCAGATGCTCGAGCAGCGCGGGCACTGGCTGCGGTTCGTCGTCGCCGAGGATCCGGACTCCCTGTGCCGCCGGGTGAACCAGAGTCTGACCGCCGAGACGCGCACGCGGCTGGCGGCGCTGCAGGGGCTGCTGCCCGAGGCGCTGCGCCGCCGTGCCGAGAGCCTGCCGGGCTCGGGCCCGCTCACGGCGGAGCCGACCGATCTCGCGCATTGGAAGCACCTCGCTCATCTCGTGCTGACGCGCAACGACTGGCGCAAGCAGCTGTCCGCGCACCGGCTGCGACCCGGTTTCACCGATGCGGCCGCGCGGGCGCGGCTCAGGGAGCTGATCGACGACCTGCGCAGCGTCCCCGCCCTGCGGGAGGCACTGCTCGGGCTGCGCCGCGCGCCGGCGGCGCAGCTCGCCGCCGGGGATGCCGCGGCGATCGCCGCGCTGGCGCGGCTGCTGGCGCGCGCGGCAGCGGAGCTGCACGCCGCCTTCGCGGAGGCCGGGCGCGTCGATTACACGTACGTGACGGGGGCGGCGCGCCAGGCGCTCGCCGAGGGCGGCGAGCCGACCGAGCTCGCGCTGCGTGCGGGACTGGCGCTGCGGCACATCCTGGTCGATGAGTTCCAGGACACCTCG
>JASHQW010000276.1 GCA_030038875.1 Gammaproteobacteria bacterium
GACCGCCGCGGCCAGCGGCCGCGCGCTCCGTGGGCGCGCCTGGACCGGTGGCGGGGGCGGTGGCTGCCGCCAGAGCGCCGCCGACTGGAGCTGGTCACCCTGACAGCTTCGGCGGGAGGTGTGCGAAGGGCGCGTTGAGGTCCATGTGCGCGGTCACCGGCGGCATCGGGTACTTGAGACCGCTCGCGCAGTTGAAGAGCACGACGCGCTCGCTCGCGGCGAGCCTGCCGGAGCGCGCCGCGGCGAGGTACGCCGCGTAGGTCGCGGCCCCTTCGGGACTCAGCAGCAGCCCATCCTTCGCCGCCACCTCGCGCCGGGCGCGCTCGATGTCCGCGTCCTCGACGGCGATCGCGAATCCCCTCGTCTCACGCAGTGCGCGCAGGATGAGAAAATCGCCGATCGCGGCGGGCACCCGGATGCCGGAGGCGATGGTGTGGGCATTCTCCCAGGGGATGGCTGTCTGCGCGCCCGAATCGAAGGCGCGCACGATCGGCGCGCAGCCGGTCGACTGCACGGCGACCAGCCGCGGCATCGGACCCTCGATCCACCCGAGCGCGGCGAGCTCCTGCCATCCCTTCCACATGCCGATGAGCCCGGTGCCGCCGCCCGTCGGGTAGAACACCACGTCCGGCAGCCGCCACTGCATCTGTGCCGCGAGCTCGAGTCCCATGGTCTTCTTGCCCTCGATGCGGTAGGGCTCCTTGAGCGTCGACATGTCGAACCAACCGAAGCGCTCCTTGCCCAACCCGACGAGTCGCGCGCAGTCATTGATGAGACCGTTGACGCGCCACACGGTCGCGCCCTGCAGCGCGATCTCGCTCAGGTTGATTTCCGGCGTGTCGTCGGGACAGAAGCAGAAAGCCTCCATCCCGGCACGCGCGGCGTAAGCGGCCATCGCCGCGCCGGCGTTGCCGTTGGTCGGGATCGCGACGCGGCGGACGCCGAAGGACTGCGCCATCGAGACGGCGAGGCAGAGGCCGCGCGCCTTGAAGGAACCGGTGGGCAGGCGCCCCTCGTCCTTGACGATCGGCGGCGCGAAGCCCGTCGGCCGGGCGCTGTTCAGGAGCTCGATCAGCGGGGTCTCGACCTCGCCGAGGCTCATCACATACTTCGGATCCGGCACCGGCAGGAGCTCGCGCCAGCGCCAGAGGTTCGCCGGCCGCGCCTCGATGTCGGCGCGCCTCACCTCGCGCCGCAGCGCCGCGAGCTCGTAGCGGGCGAGGAGCGGCTTCCCGGCGCGCGAGAGCCCCTCGAGCGTGCCGATGTCATGGCGCTCACCGGTGGCGCTGCATTCGAGGTGGGTTGCGTAGGAGTAGCGCACTGTGCAGCTCCTGCCTGTGATACAACAGCACGATGACGCAGGGGCCATCGCCGAGCACGCCGCCGCAGCTGGTTCGCGTCATCGGCCGCTGGAGCATGGTAGCACTGGCCGTGAACTGCATCGTCGGCAGCGGGATCTTCGGACTGCCTTCGATGGTGGCCGCGCAGGTCGGCCGCTCGAGTCCCGCGGCGGTGCTGGTCGCGGGGCTCGCCATGGGGGTGATCATCGGCTGCTACGCCGAGGTCGCCTCGCAGTTCACCGAGACCGGCGGACACTATATATATGTGCGCCGCGCCTTCGGGCGCCTCGCAGGACTCGAGGTGGGCTGGCTCAATCTCCTCTCCCGACTCACCGCGTGCGCGGCGTCGGTGAACCTGCTGGTCATCTCGCTCGGGCAGTTCTGGCCTGAGGCGGGCAGGCCCATGCCGCGCTTCGCCGTCATCTCACTGCTCATCGGGACGCTCGCCGTTGCGAACTATCGCGGCGTCGCCTCGGGGACGCTCGTCAGCAACGTGTCGGTGGTCGCCAAGCTCGTGCCGCTGGCCGTGGTGTGCGGCGTGGGCCTCCTCTATCTCGCATCACACGGACGGACGGCGCCGCCGCTCGCGGCAAGCGATCTGCACGGCTGGCTCGGGGCGACGCTGATCCTCTTCTTCGCCTACGGCGGCTACGAGACGGCGCTCAACCCCATGGGGGAGGCGAAGGACCCGCGGCGCGATGTGGCGTTCATGCTGTTCGTCGCGCTCATCGTCGTGACCTTCCTGTACACGGCGCTGCAGCTCATCGTGGCGGACGTGCTGCCCGATGCCGCGCACAGCGAGCGCCCGCTCGCCGACGCCGCCCGCGTCATGATGGGTGAGGGCGGAGCGGCGCTCGTCTCGATCGGCGCGCTGATCTCGGTGTACGGGTACCTGAGCGCGAACCTGCTGACGGTGCCGCGCGGCATCTTCGCGCTCGCCGAGCGCGGCGACTTTCCGCCGCAGCTCGCGGCCGTCCATGCGCGCTTCCGCACACCCCACTTCGCGATCGTGGGTGTCGCGCTCCTCTCCTGGGCGTTCGCGCTCCTCGGGAGCTTCGCCTGGAATGTCACACTCTCGGCGGTCGCGCGGCTCTTCTACTACGGCGCCGTCTGTGCGGCCGTGCCGGTGTTGCGCCGCCGGCAGCCCGAGGCGGCGGCGTTCCGCCTCCCGGGCGGGGCGGCGCTGCCGGCACTCGGCCTGGCTGTCTGCCTCGTGCTGCTGACGCGCGTCGACTTCAGCAAGTCCGTCATCCTGCTCGCGGTGATCGTGATCGCGGCCGTGAACTGGCTGCTGGTGAGAGGCCGCGCCACAATGGCGCAGGGAGAGCACCTATGAGCAACGATGAGCCCCTGGTGAAGCGCAGCCGCGACGCGCGCGGCGCGGTCACGCTGACCCTCAATCGTCCACAGGCCTACAACGCGCTCTCCGAGGCGCTGCTCGGCGCGCTGCAGCGCGAGCTCGACGCGATCGCCGCCGACGCCTCGGCGCGCGTCGTGGTGCTCGCGGCGGAGGGCAAGGCCTTCTGCGCCGGCCACGACCTGCGCGAGATGCGCGCGCAGCCCTCGCAGAAGTATTACGAGCGGCTCTTTGCGCAGTGCAGCCGCATGATGCTGAGCATCACGCAGCTGCCGGTGCCGGTGATCGCGCGCGTGCAGGGCATCGCGACCGCCGCGGGCTGCCAGCTCGTGGCGCAGTGCGATCTGGCCGTGGCCGCGAGCGGCGCGCGCTTTGCGGTGAGCGGCGTCAACCTCGGGCTCTTCTGCTCGACGCCCGCCGTGCCGCTGTCGCGCAATGTGGCGCGCAAGCGCGCCTTCGAGATGCTGGTGACGGGCGACTTCATCGATGCGCAGGAGGCGCTCGCGCGCGGGCTCGTGAACCGCGTGGTCGAGGCCGCCGCGCTCGAGGCGGAGACCGAGCGGCTGGTGGCGAGCATCGTGGCCAAGCCGCGCGTCGCGGTGGCCATGGGCAAGGAGCTCTTTTACCGCCAGGCGGAGCTCGGCCTCGCGAGCGCCTACCAGGCCGCCGGCGAGACGATGGCCTGCAACATGATGGAGGAGGCCGCCCTCGAGGGCGTGCAGGCCTTCATCGAGAAACGCCCGCCGCGCTGGGCGTGAGCTGTGCGGAGCGGGCTGGTGTCTGGGTTGGTGCTCGCGGCGTTGGCGTCTGCCGCCGCCCTGGGCGCTGAGGGCGCCGCGCCGCCGCCCGAGGTCGCCGTCACACGCGACGTGATGATCACGATGCGCGACGGCGTGCGGCTCGCGGCCGATGTCTATCGTCCCGCACACGATGATATCGCGACCGAGGGCCGCTTCCCCGCGCTTCTCATGCGCACGCCCTACAACAAGGCGGTGCGCGCGCCGGCGTTCGCCAACTACTTCGCCGCGCGCGGCTATGTGGTGGTGATCGAGGACGTGCGCGGCCGCTACCAGTCCGAGGGCCGCTGGCGACCGATGTACGACGACGGGACGGACGGCTACGACACGGCGGAGTGGATCGGCCACCAGAGCTGGTGCGACGGGGGCATTGGTACGCTCGGCACGTCCTACGAGGGTGCGACGCAGCAGGCGCTCGCGATCGCCGGGGCGCCGTTCGTGAAGACCATGATTCCGCTCTTCTCCATGTCGGATCCGGGCCGCTACGGCGTGCGCCACAACGGCGCCTTCGAGCTGCGCTGGTTCAACTGGGTGTTCTCCCTGGGCGACCCCGGTGGCACGCCGAACCTCGTGGCCGCTGCGCGTGCGGCGAGCGATCCGGCGGCGGCGCCCGCGCTCGCCGAGCTGGTCGATCACGTCCCCGAGTACATCAGCGCGCTCCCCCTGCGCGCCGGGACGACACCCCTCAAGCTCGCGCCCGACTATGAGAAATGGCTGATCGATGTCATGAGCCATGGCGGTGGCGATCCGGTCTACACCGCGATGGGCATCGACGTTCCGGACCATATGGCCGACTACAAGGACATTCCGGTCTATCACGTCACGGGCTGGTATGACTCCTGGGCGCTGCAGGTGGCGAATCTCAACTTCGCGGGGCTCCGTGCCCACAAGAAGAGTCTGCAGCGCCTCATCGTCGGTCCCTGGACCCATAGCCGCCCCGGCGTGAGCTTCGCGGGCGACGCCGAGTTCACGCCCGATGCCGCGATCGACCTCAACGCCTTCGAGCAGCGCTGGTTCGATCACTGGCTGAAGGGGGTGGACAACGGCGTCGAGCGCGAGGCTCCCGTGCGTCTCTATGTCATGGGCGGCGGGGACGCGCACAAGACGGCGGAGGGCCGGGTGTTCGTCGGCGGTCACTGGCGCGACGAGGAGGAATGGCCCCTGAGCCGTGCGCGCGCCACCGCCTATTACCTGCACGGCGGCGGACTGCTGTCGGTTGAGCGCCCGGCGCCGCACGCGCCCATCAAGTATCGCTTCGATCCGCTTCACCCGGTGCCCACCCTCGGCGGCAACCTCTCCTCGCAGGGCGCGCTCGCGAGCGCCGGCGCGACTGACCAGCGCTGCCGCACGGACCTCTGGACCTGCGCGAGTTCGCTGCCGCTCGCGGCGCGCAACGACGTGCTCGTGTTTCAGACGCCGCCGCTCAGGGAGGATATGGAGGTGACGGGGCGGCTGATCGTGAAGCTATGGGCAGCGTCCGACGGGCGCGATACGGATTTCACCGCCAAGCTGATCGACGTCTATCCGCCCAGCGCCGACTTCCCGCACGGCCTCGATTTGAACGTCGGCGACAGCATCGTGCGCGCGCGCTACCGCAACGGGCCGGTGGCGTCCGAAATGCTGCAGCCGGGCAAGGCTTACGAATTCACGCTCGAGCTCTATCCGACCTCGCTCGTCTTCAAGCGCGGCCACCGCATCCGGCTCGACGTCTCGAGCAGCAACTTCCCGCGCTTCGACGTCAATCCCAATACCGGGGAGCCGCTCAACGACAATCGCCTCTGGCGGGTGGCCGAGAATTCGATCTACCTGGACCCCGCGCATCCCTCGCGGATCCTGCTGCCGGTGATCGTGCCCTCGCCGTAAGGCCCACGCATCCCTCACTCTGATGTAGCGCGAGCGCAACGGATGCGTGACCGTCCAGCGTTGATCTGCGAGTGGGGATGCACATATATTAGCGCCTCATATATCAGACAAAGTCGCGCGGACAATAACGCGGTCTCACGTTCGAGTTCCGGTTGCCTGGTTCAGGGGGATCTCAGTCGATATCCGTCGCACATCCTGCTCGCGTCGCTTGGGGAGTCGGCCGCGGGTACTGATTGAGTATTCCTAAGTTCTTTCCGACGGGGCCGATGGCGCAAGCACTGCGCGTATCTCGAGCCGCGGGGGAATCTCTGAGTGAAAAACAAAGGGACACACATGTACTCACAAAAGCCGTGGTATGTGCTCCTGATCCTGTGTTGCATCGCATCCTGGTCGTTGGCGGTTGCCCAACAGCCGCCCAAGCCCGCGAACGAGGATGAAGTCGCGGAGCTGCGCCGTGAGGTGGCGGAGCTGAAGGCGCAGATCCAGGCGCTGCAGGCCGCGCAGTCCAAGGCGCCGGCCGCGCCCGCGGCGGCACCC
>JASHQW010000277.1 GCA_030038875.1 Gammaproteobacteria bacterium
GCAAGCTCTACGGCCTCCCCTATGTCTGGGGCACCGAGGGGCTCATTTACAATTCCACACGCACCAAGATCGCCGACTACACCGATCTCTGCAAGCCGGAGCTCAAGGGCCGGACCGCGGTGCGCCTGAAGCGCCCGACGCTCATGGCGTTCGCGCTTGCCTCAGGCCACGACCCCTTCGCGCTGTACCACGACACCAAGGCCTACACCGCCCTCATGGAGCAGGTGGGCAGGACGCTCGCCGCCTGCAAGGCGAATTTCCGCTTCTTCTACGACAACAAGGACCAGCTCCTGAACGGCGTACGCTCCGGGGAGATCTGGGCGGCGATGATGTGGGACTCGGGCGGGTGGCTCCTCAACCGCGAGAATCCCGCCGTCAAGTTCATCAATCCGCGCTCCGGCGCGATCGCCTGGATGGACACCTTTGCGCTCCCGGCCCGGGGCCGCAACGACGCCGGGGCCTACGCCTGGATCAACTTCGTGATGCGGCCCGGGGTGGCCGCGCTGGTCGCGAAATCGATCGGTAATTTCACCGCCTCCAAGGACGCCGACCGGCTCATGGATCCCCGGGTCCGCGCCCAGTTCGCCGAGACGTTCCCGGACGGCCTGAAGAACATCAAGTGGTATCCGGCGATTCCACCCGGGCTCGAGGAAATCGAGGGCGGAGTGCTCGATCGAGTGAAGGCGGCCGATTGAGCGCCGGACTGCCGCCCGGCGCGGCACCCGATCTCGAGGTCAGCGCACTCACCAAGCGCTTCGCGGCGCACGTGGCGGTGAACGAGGTCTCCTTCAGCGTCGCGCGCGGCAGCTTCTTCTCGATCCTCGGGCCCTCCGGCTGCGGCAAGACCACGCTGCTGCGCATGATCGCCGGCTTCATCCAGCCCGACAGCGGCACCATCGCCATCGGCAGACGCGACATGGCGCGCGTTCCGCCCAACAAGCGCCCCGTCAACATGGTGTTTCAGCACCTGGCGCTCTTTCCGATGATGTCGGTGGGCGAGAACGTGGCCTTCGGGCTCGCGCGGCGCGGCGTCGCGCGCGCCGAACGCACCAGGCGCGCCGAAGCGATGCTCGAGCGCGTGGGACTCGCGGGCGCTGCTCTGAAGCGCACCGACGAGCTCTCCGGCGGACAGCGGCAGCGCGTCGCGATCGCGCGCAGCATGGTGCTCGAGCCCACCCTGCTGCTCCTCGACGAGCCGCTCGGGGCGCTCGACCTCAAGCTCCGCGAGCACATGAAGGTCGAGCTCAAGCAGCTGCAGAGCGCCTTCGGCACCACCTTCGTCTACATCACCCACGATCAGTCCGAGGCGCTCGTGCTCTCCGACCGGGTGGGTGTCATGAGCCACGGCCGCTTCGAGCAGCTCGGCAGTCCCAGGAACTCTACTACTCGCCCGCCACCTCGTTCGTCGCCGGCTTCGTCGGCGCCAACAACCGCCTGAGCGGTACGGTGCTCGGCCAGGACGGCACCCTGGTCGAGCTCGACGCCGGCGGGGGCCTCAAGCTCCGCGTACGCGGCAACGGCGCGCTCGCGCGCGGCGCCCCCGCGGATGCCTTCATCCGCCCCGAAGCCATCACGCTCGCGCGCACGCCGGCCGAGCTGCCACCGGGTCAGGGCGCGCTCAGCGGCGAGGTGACGGATATGCTCTTCGACGGCGCGAACTCCACGGTGCTGCTGCGCGAAGCGCAAAGCCGCCTGGAGCTGCGCATCGCGCTGCCGCAGACCGGCGCCTTCGCGGACCTGAGACCGGGGGCGCGCATCTGCTTCGGCTTCGATCCCGAGCGGGCGATCTGCTTTCCAGGCCAGCAGCGATGACCGGCGGCGTTGCCGGCTGGTACCGAAGGCTCCTTGTCGCGCTGCTGCTCGCGCCGGCGCTTCTGTGGCTGCTGGCGCTCATCATCCTGCCGCACCTCGATCTGGCGGTGCTGTCGTTCCGTGAGCGCGTTGCGCCGCGCGAGTACGTCGCGAGTCTGGCCCAGTACCGCACCTTCTTCGGCGAGCCGCTCTACTGGCACGTGTTCGTGCGCACCGCGCTGCTCTCAGCGCTCGCCACCGTGCTGACTCTCCTGGTTGCGTTTCCGATCGCCTGGATCATCGCCAAGCTCGCCCGCGGGCGCATGAGCGCGCTGCTGTTCGTCGTCTGCCTCATACCCTTCTGGGTGAGCGAGACGGTCCGGACGCTCGGCTGGATGATCCTGTTGCGCGAGTCGGGCGTGCTGCCAGCGATCCTGGTGCATCTCGGCATCACCGCGCAGCCGGTCGAGCTCCTCTACCACGACGCGACCATCCTCGTCGGCCTCGTCTACACCTCGCTCCTCTTCATGGTGGTGCCGCTAGTGGGGAGTCTCGAGAGTCTCGATAACTCCCTCATCGAGGCCGGATACGATCTCGGCGGCAAGGGGTGGTCGATCCTGCGCACCATCGTCATCCCACACGCCGCGCCCGGCATCACCGCCGGCTGCATCGTTGTGTTCATGCTGACGCTCGGCAACTACCTGACGCCGACGCTCCTCGGCGGCAAGAACTCGCTCTGGTTCACCGAGCAGATCTATACCCAGTTCATCACCCGCTTCAACTGGGAGCAGGGCGCGGCCTTCGGCTTCCTGCTGCTCGCGCTCTCGACCGCGATGGTGTGGCTGGGACTCGCGCTCTCCGGACAGCGGTTCAGCGACGTCATGAGGCGCGTGTGAGGCGCTTGTGATACCGAGCCTGCCGCGCCCCGCCTGGCTGCGTGCCGCCACCGTGCTCTACGTCGGCGCCTTCCTTTTGTTCCTGTTCCTGCCGCTCACCGTGGTCGCGGTGTTCGCCTTCAACGACGCGCCCTACCCCGCGCCTCCCTGGCATGGCTTCACGCTCGACTGGTTCCTCGGCAACGAGGCCGAGGGGCGGCTGGGCCTCTTCCGCGACTCCGAGCTCCTCGGCAGCATCTGGACGAGCGGCATCGTGGCGCTGTGGGTCACGGGCCTCTCGGTGGCGGTCGGCACCGCGAACGCCTTCCTCATGGAGCGCGAGCAGTTCGCCGGCAAGGGCATCCTCTCGATGCTGATGCTGACGCCGCTGGTCATCCCCGGCGTGATCCTCGGCATCTCGATCCTCGCCTTCGCGAGCCGCCTGGCGGACCTGTGCACCGATCTCTTCGGCATCGAGGCGGACTTCCTCCGCCCGGGGCTGCCGCTCGTGGTGCTGGGCCAGTTCTCCTACATCGTCGCCATCGCGACGCTGACGATCAGCGCACGCCTCAAGCGCTTCGACCGCAGCCTCGAGGACGCGGCGCTGAATCTCGGCGCCTCGCACGCCGCGGTTCTGCGCACGATCACGCTGCCTTACCTGCGCCCCGCCCTCATCGGCTCGGCCGCGATCGCCTTCCTCATGTCCTTCGAGAACTTCAACACCACGCTGATGCTGGTGGGGTCCGATGCGCCGCTCACGATCATGATGTACGGGCGCATGCGCGAGGGGGCGACCCCGGTGCTGAACGCCGTGAGCCTGTTCCTGATGACGGCCTCGGCGGTGCTGGCGCTCACCCTGATGCGGCGAGGGAAGAGCCAGCAGTCCTGAGCGGCCTGCCGATGCACGGGGTTGGACGCCTCTCTGTGGACCCCAAATCACTCATGTTCGATGGTTATCGAACTTAGGCCACTTAGGTCCCTCTCCGGGGCTTCAACTCGCCCTTGTTCGATGACTATCGAACTTCGGTCAGTTAGGCGCCTCTCCGGGGCCTCAACTCACGCATGTTCTACGGTTATCGAACTTGAGCTGACGGGACACCCCGCCAAGCTCCGTCGGATGACTTTTTCAGATACCGCTAGCCAATTTCTCGGCTGTGCGCCCCGAGGCAACTGTGGAAGGCTTCCCTCCCACGGCCCGACCTCCGCACCGTGAACGCGCAACCCTCTAAGCCCCTGCTTGCCGCCTCCGGGCACAAGATCGCCGGCATCGCGATCAGCCACCACCGGCTGCCGCTCGCGCCAGCCTTCCACGCGAGCTGGGACACGAAGCCGCGGACCCACTTCGATGCGACCATCGTGCGCGTCACGACCGACACCGGGCTCGTGGGAGTGGGCTCGGGCGATCGTATGCTCGGTTTCGACGGGCACGAGGCGCTCTTCGTCGGCCAGGATCCGCTCGCGCTCGAGCGCCACTACCGGGTCCTGGCCAACATCGATTTCCACTACGGACGCTGCTGGCCGCTCGATCTCGCGCTCTGGGATCTCGCCGGCAAGATCCTCAACGTCCCCTGCTGGAAGCTCCTCGGTGGACGCTCGAGCCGCATCCGCGCCTACGCTTCCTCGGGAACGCTGCGCGACCCGCGGGCGCAGGGCGAGGCCGCGGAGCGCTACCTGGCGCAGGGCTTCGGCGCGCTGAAGCTCCGCTTCCGCCGCGGCCACTGGCGTGATGACGTGCGCGCGCTCGAGTCGGTGCGCAGGCACGTTGATTCGAGGCTCGAGCTCATGGTCGACTGCAACCAGGGCTGGCGGATGTCGTGGGATACCGAGGCACCGTGGACCTTCAAGGATGCGCTCGCGGTGGCACGCGAGCTCGAGCGGCTCAAGGTCTACTGGATGGAGGAGCCGCTGCACCGCTCCGATCACGCCGGCATGCGCATGCTGCGCGAGGCGACCGATGTACGGATCGCGGCCGGCGAGATGACGCGGCAGATTCACGAGCTGCGCGATCTCATCACCGCGGGCTCCGTCGACGTCGTGCAGCCGGATGCGGCGCTGGTCGGCGGGATCACCGGTCTCAGGCGCATCGCCATCATGGCCGAGGAGCATCAGCTGGTCTTCACGCCCCATACCTGGACCAACGGCATGGGAGTCACCGCCAACGCTCACCTGGCGGCGGGCCTCAGCAACGCTCCCTTCCTCGAGTTCCCGTTCGACCCGCCGGAATGGGGCCTCGAGCGGCGCGACTTCATGATGACTGCCCCGCTCGCCGCCGACCGCGAGGGCTGGATCGCGCTCAGCGAGGCGCCGGGGATGGGCTACGCGCTTGACGAGGATCGGCTACGCTCGACCCGCATCGATTGAACCGGCAAGCCCGGCCAGGTGCGCGATGGGCGCGAGGTATTTTTCGTAGTTGCGCCAGCGCCCGGCCGATCGCGCTGTGATCTTCTGGCGCACCTGCCAGCGGCTCGCCGTGATGACGACACGCTCGGTGTTCTGAAAGTCCAGGCAACGCGGATCCCATGGCAAGCCGATGAACTCGAGCATCCGCCGTGCCCAGCCTTCCAGATCGGCGATCAGTTCCTCATATGGAATCTCGAGCATCGTGCCCGCGGGCAGGACCCTCCGCCAATGCTCCATGATGCGCAGGTACTGAGTGTAGTAATGCGCCAGATCCTCGAGATCGTTCGCGTACGAGCCCATCCTGAAAAAATTCTGGGAGTAGATCGAGAGACAGGTGTCGAGCGGATGGCGCCGCATATGGATGATCCGCGCTCGCGGCAACGCCGCATGAATCAAGCCGGCATATAGAAAATTGGCGGGCATCTTGTCGGTAACGCGCGCGGCGGTGTCGGACAGCGCTCGCAGCCGCCCGAGGTAGTCGCGCGCGAACTGCGCCAGGACCTCCGCGGCGCTCACGCCCGCGGCCCTTTCCGCCTCGAAGACCCCGAAGGCGCCCTCCCAGAAGCGCAATTCCCCACCGCCAAAGGCCGCTGGATGTGAGGCGAGGATCTGCTCGGCGAGCGAGGTGCCCGACCTCGGCATGCCGATGATCAGAACGGGCAGCCCGGAGTCCGAGCCCACTCCCCGGTGCTCGTCCAGGAACTGCGCATCGAAGGTGCCGATGATCCGGTCGACGCGCTGCTCGAGCCTGCCGCGGTTGTACTTCGCCTTGTGACGCCGCGCGAGCTCGTTCGCGCGCTGGTAGCTGTCGAACGCCTCGCCGTAGCGGCCAAGATCGTCGAAGTACTTGCCGAGCGCATAGCGCAGATCAATCTCGTGGCTGAGCGGCAGCGGCCTCGCCAGCAGTGCTTCGACCTGCTGCAGCCACAGGCCGTCGGCGTCGGTCATCTTCCGGTTGGCACACAGGCTGCAGTACACCAACGGCAAAGCCCAGTTGATCGTGAGCGCACGCTCGAGGAGCTCGCGCGCCTCGACGAACTGCCCGCGGTCCGCGTGCAGCTCGCCGAGCAGCGACAGCCCTTCGACACTCTCCGGCTCCACCGCGAGCGCAGCACGGCACATCTCTTCTGCCTCGGCG